>CAZTVJ010000299.1:0-6573 GCA_964616935.1 uncultured Acidimicrobiales bacterium
GATGCGGGCGTGGGCGTACTGGAGGTAGGGCGCGGTGTTGCCGTCGAACGACAGCATCCGCTCCCAGTCGAACACGTAGTCCTTGACGCGGTCGTTGGCCAGGTCGGCGTACTTGATGGCGCCGATCCCGACGGCAGCCGCGACCGCTGACCGCTCCTCGGGGTCGAGGTCGGGGTTCTTCTCGGCCACCACGGCTTCGGCCCGCTCCACCGCCTCCTCCAGCAGGTCGATGAGCTTCAGCGAGGCCCCGGCCCGCGTGCGCATCGTCTTGCGGTCGCTCCCGAGGACGGTTCCGAAGGCGACATGCTCGGCCTGCACCGGGTCCACGAGCCACCCGGCCATGCGGGCGACGGCGAAGACCATCTCCAAGTGGTCACGCTGCGGCGCCCCGACGACGTACAGGAGCAGCGTGGCGTGCAGGTCGAGGATGCGGTGGCGGATGGCGGCCAGGTCCGTCGCGGCGTACCCGAACCGGCCACCCTGCATCTCGACGATGAGTGGCTGCGGCTGGCCCTCGCGGTTGGTGAAGCCGGGCGGGAACACGCAGCGCGCGCCGTCGCTGTCGACCAGCAGGCCCTTGGCGTCGAGCTCGTCCACCACGGCGCGCAGCTGGTCGTTGTAGGTGCTCTCGCCGGCGAGGTCGTCGGCCGTGAGGAGCACGCCGAGCTGGTCGTACACGCGTTGGAAGTAGCGGCCCGACTCCTCCACCAGGATGCGCCAGAGGCGCAAGGTCTCGGCGTCGCCCCCCTGCAGCTCGACGACCCGGTTGCGAGCACGATCCTTGAACGCGTCGTCCGCGTCGAACTTCTGGCGGGCCTCCTGGTAGAAGCCGTTGAGGTCGCCGACGGACAGCTCGTCGGCGGCGCGGTCCTCCCCGAGGTCGAGCAGGTGCTCGATCAGCATGCCGAACGGCGTGCCCCAGTCGCCGATGTGGTTGGCCCGGATGACGGTGTGGCCGAGGAACTGGTGCAGGCGGGCCAGGGCGTCGCCGATGATCGTCGTGCGCAGGTGCCCGACGTGCATCTCCTTGGCCACATTGGGGTGCGAGTAGTCCACGAGGACGGTGGCTTCGTGGACGTCCCGCGCCACGCCGAGCCGATCGCTGGCCGCCATCTCGGCGAGCTGCTGGCCGAGGAAGGTGGTCGTCAGGTCGAGGTTGATGAACCCTGGCCCGGCGATCTCGGTGCGCTCGGCCACCCCGGAGAGGTCGGCGTGCTCCAGGGCCCGTTCGGCGACGTCCCGGGGCTTGAGCCCGGCGCGCTTGGCTGCGGCCAGGGCGCCGTCGGCCTGGTAGTCGGCCCGGTCGGATCGCCGCACGGTCGGGTCCGCCGGCGCGCCGGCCGCCGCCTCGAACGCCGGGGCGAGGAGATCGGTGAGCGTCCGGATCGGGTCGGTCATGGCAGGTCCCATGATGGCGGACGCATGGCACAGGCGGCGATCTCGGCTCGATGTGCCGTTCGCCTGGCGCTTCAGGCGCCTGAGGTTTCGCAGGGCGAAAGGATTCGTGCCTGAAGTGGGGGCACGTGGCGTGCAGCGTCGCCCGAGTCAGCCCACGTCGCAGCGGAGTAGGTCGTCGTAGGTCTCACGCCGAACCACCAGGCGAGCCTTGCCATCGGCCACGAACACCACCGCGGGCCGGGGCACCTTGTTGTAGTTGCTGCCCATCGAGTGGCCATAGGCGCCCGTGACGGGGGTGGCGAGGATGTCGCCCAGGGCCAGGTCGGCGGGCACGGCGGCATCGTGCACCAGGACGTCGCCGCTCTCGCAGTGCTTGCCCACGATGCGGACGCGGTCGGGGCGATCGGCGGCCGGCGAGCGGGGCAGGAACGCCTCGTAGCCCGAGCCGTAGAGGACCGGGCGAGGGTTGTCGCTCATGCCGCCGTCGACGGCCACGTAGGTGCGGATGCCCGGCAGGTCCTTCATGGTGCCGACGGTGTAGAGGGTGACCGCCGCCGACGCCACGATGGCCCGGCCGGGCTCGACCAGCAGGCGCACGTCGCGAAGGCCGGCGTCGGCCACGCTGGCCTTGACCGCGTCGGCCCACTGCGTGATGGAGGGAGCATCCTCGCCCTCCACGTAGGCCACGCCGAGCCCACCGCCCAAGGTGAGCTCGGGCAGGCCGAGAGGTCGGGCGATGCCGGCCATGACCGAGGCAGCCTTCGCGAAGGATTCGACGGCGAACACGTTCGAGCCGATGTGGGCGTGCAGACCGATCAGCTCGACCGATGAGCTCGCCTGGGCCCTTCCGATGGCCGCCTCGGCGGCGCCGCTGGCGAGGTTGAAGCCGAACTTCGAGTCGTCCTGACCGGTCTGGACGTAGTCGTGGGTGTGGGCGTGGATGCCGGGGGTGATCCGAAGGTGGACGCTCGGCACCGGCAGGCCATCCGTGTGGAGGTCGTCGAGCCGGTCGAGCTCGTCGAAGGAGTCGACGACGATGCGGCCGACGCCGACTTCAAGGGCGACGCGCAGCTCCTCGAAGCTCTTGTTGTTGCCGTGGAAGACGAGGTCGCTCGCCGGGACGCCGGCGGCGAGCGCGACGTGCAGCTCTCCCCCGGTGGCGACGTCGAGCAGCAGCCCTTCCTCGTGGGCGAGGCGGGCCATGGCCATGCAGAGGAAGGCCTTCGTGGCGTAGATGACGTTCCCGCGACCGAAGGCGCTGGTGGCCTCGCGCGCTCGGGCCCGCAGGTGGACCTCGTCGTAGACGAACAGCGGGGTGCCGAAGTCGGCCGCGAGGTCGCCCAGGGCGAGGCCGCCGATGCGGAGGTGGCCGTCGGGGTCGATGGCGGCCGAGTCGGGCAGCAGGGGGAGGGGGATCGGGCCGGCCACCGGGCGATGGTAGTGGCGAGCCTGCATGACCCCTACGCTCCCGGCACCCCTCAGCCTCGCTCGGAGCGCCCGTGCGGATCCTGCTCGTCTCCGATCTCCACTACACGCTGCCCCAGTTCGACTGGGTGGAGGAGGTCGCGCCCGAGTTCGACCTCGTCGTGATCGCCGGCGACCTGCTGGACATCTCCTCGTCGGTGCCGCCGGCCGCGCAGCTGGTCGCGATCCGCCGGCACCTGGCCGTGCTGGCCTCCCGAACCCGGCTGGCGGTGAGCTCGGGCAACCACGACCTGACGGGTCGAGATGCCAACGACGAGCAGTCGGCACTGTGGTTGCCGGCCGCCCGGGAGGACGGCGTGTTCGTCGACGGCGACTCCCTGCTGGTCGGCGACACGCTCGTGACCGTGTGCCCCTGGTGGGACGGCCCGGCAGGTCGAGCGGTCGTCGCCGCCCAGCTGATGGCCTCCGCTGCCGTTCGCCCGGCGACCTGGGTGTGGGTGTACCACTGGGCGCCGGCCGAGTCCCGCACGTGCTGGACCGGGCGTTCCTTCTACGGCGACCGGGACCTGCTCGAATGGATCGAGCAGCACCGGCCCGACGTCGTGCTCACCGGTCACGTGCACCAGCCGCCGTTCGTGCCCGAGGGCGGGTGGTGCGACCGCATCGGGGCGACGTGGGTGTTCAACGCCGGCCACCAGATCGGGCCGGTGCCGGCCCACGTCGTCGTCGATCTGGGGGCTCGGCTGGCCCGGTGGTCGTCGCTCGTCGGTGACGAGGAGCAGTCGCTGGACGCAGTGCCGTCACCCTTGCGGCCCGCGCTGGCGTAGAGCAGCCGGTCAGTGGTGGGCGGCGCTCAGTAGAGCGGGTCGGGCTCGCGGTCGGAGCCGGTCTGCACGTCCGTCGGGCGGCTGGAAGAGAGGTCGGCGAGGACGTCGTGGAGGAGGCTCAGGTGGCCGCCACCCCCGCCGTACTGGCGCAGCACGTCGGCCAGGTAGGCGTTCAGGATGTCGAGCCGATGAGCCAGGATCGTGGCGATGGCCGTGCCGAAGCGCGGGTCGCTGGCCAGGAGGGCCTGGGCGTCCCCGGCCTCGCGGACGACGACGGCGGTGCGAGCGACGACGGTGGCGGCGTGGGCGCGGTCGAGCAGGACCGAGATCTCACCGAGGCAGGCGCCGGGCTCGTCGACGACGGCGAGGACGACGTCGCCCAGGCGGACCTCGACCTCACCCTCGACGAGGACGAAGAGCGTGCCGGAGCGGGTGCCCTCGACGAGGAGCGCCTCACCGGGGGCGGCGTGGCGGACGGGCAGGTCGGCGGTGAGGGCGAGCAGGTCGACCATCCGTCGATGCTACGTGCGCCCGTCGACGGCGGTCGCCGGCTAGAGGTCAGCGGCTACCATCCTCCAGCCCGCCCTCGTAGCTCAGGGGATAGAGCATCGGCCTCCGGAGCCGTGTGCGCAGGTTCGAATCCTGCCGAGGGCGCCCTGCGATTTTGTTCCCTACCAGGCCCAACACGCTGGTAGCGAGGGTGCGACGACTGGCCGCTGCTGACCCCGAGTGACCGCCACAGACCGCTCGTACTGGGAGGACTGTGGGAGGAGCGTGGGAGGAACATCGCGCGCCCGGCACTCAGTAGCGGAGGGTGGCGGCGATGCGCTGGTGGTCTTGGAGCTGTGCGTCGCCCACGATGACGGCGTTTCCTCCGTGGCGAAGTACTGCCTCGAGGATGTCGTCGACCAGATCGTCGACGACGCCGCGGGCCTCCCGCTCGTGGTCGGCTCGTTGGAGCCCGTGGCGATCGTCGAGCCGGGCGGCCATGGCAAGGCTCTCCCCGACAACGACCAGCTCGACGCGACCATCGTTGGCGAGCGTCCAGACCTCGTCGAGCCCGCCGGCGTACCGGCAGGCTGAGCGGGCCCAGTCGAGGCGCTCCAAGGCTCGTGCCTGGCCGGTGCGAAGCCAGTCGGCGACCAATGGCCAGGCGGCGTTGTGCAGGTCGACCCAGCTCGTGCGATCGTGGTTGCCGGGGATGACGCCGATGGTCGAGAGCGGATCGATGGCGGCGCCGGCGTGGCGCACCGACCGCTCGACGCCCGCGACGACCGTCGAGAGCGGGAGCCGTCGTTGCTCGGCCCGCAACCGTCGCACGACTTCGTTGCCCCACGACGTGGTGGTCTCGTAGCTGGAGCGGACCATGGGCCAGCTGTCGCTGCACTCCTCGACGAGTCGGCGATGGTCGCCGATCAGCACTCGGACGGTGCGATTGCTGATGGTGACTACCCGATAGACAGCGGCATGGTTGACATCGGCGACGAGATCGCGAGTGGCGAAGGTGTCGTCGATCACGACCCGCTCCTCCACTGCGACTGCGAGGGACACGGCTGCCGCGTGGCGCGGCGACGCGCACAGGGCGAGTGCGTGACCCGACCGTTCGTGGCGCTGGTCGGCGACGAGGTCGCTGAGGCGCTGAGGCGGGGAACGGGGTCAGACCGGCGGGTACGCAGGGATGCCATCGAACTCCTCGAGCTTGCGGACGAGTCCCCAACGGCCGACGCAGCCGACGGCGTCGAGCACTTCGTCGAGCGCCGCGTCGGTGAGGTGGACATCGTCTTCGCGTGCCATCACTCGGCACCGTCGTGGTGTGCGGGGGTCCGCCGGCCCCTCAGCACCAGCGCCGGCCGGGCAAGATCCACACCAACCGGCTGGAGGTCGCACAGAGCGCGCGCACAAGTGCGGCCTGGACGTCGTGCCGGGCGGCCAAGGGTTCGAACCACACGTCGACTCCCACCACCCTCCGGCGGCGTGCACCCGCAGGAACGGGGTGGGGATCGAGTGTGATCAAGCCGGACGTGTCTTCGCAATGATCGAGCATGAGGTTCTCCAGAAGTCGATGACCCGGTCAGTCTTCGCCTTGGGCTTTGGTGTAGGTCGGTTCGCCGTCGAAGTGCTGGAGGAGCTCGATGTGGCACCACGGGTAGTGGGCTTCGATCCGGGCGAGGAGCTCCCGGATGGTCTTGTGGTCGATGGCGGCGGTGTCGTTGCGGCGGATGAACCTGCACCGGTATTGGTCGACGACGTCGATGTTGGGGTTGCCGTCGGGGTAGACCTTGGTGCCTCGGTTGGAGATCATCTTCAAGCGCAGCGGTGTCCCGTTGGCAAGTCGTTCGAGGACGGGTCCGAGCTCTTCTGGGAATTGGCCGGTCTCGACGAAGATGTCGGTACCGACGATCTGCCGGGTGGTCGGGCGGACCGTGACGGGATCGGCTGGCGCCGGTGGGAGGTGGATCGGGTTGGCGCGACGCACCGTGTAGCCGTCGACCCGGTTGCCGAGGTTGGAGATGATCGCCTTGGTGTAGTCGCTGGTGGAGATGCCGTGGTCGTAGCCGATGACGTCGCCGGTCAGGTTGCCTTGCTGCAGCGTGGACAGCACGGCATGTTCGACCGTTTCTGCGGCGTCGAATTCGCCGAGGTGCTTGAGCATCATCACCGACGACAAGACGACGGCGGTCGGGTTGATCACGTTGCGGCCCGCGTACTTCGGTGCCGACCCGTGGACCGCTTCGAAGATGGCGACGTCGCTGCCGAGGTTGGCGGACGGGGCAAAGCCGAGCCCGCCCACCAACGCCGAGGTGAGGTCCGAGAGGATGTCACCGTTCATGTTCGTGGTCACGATCACGTCGAACTGCTCGGGCTTCTTGACCAGCTGGTGGGCGCAGTTGTCGATGATCACATGCCAGGAGTCGATGTCCGG
>CAZTVJ010000300.1:0-3560 GCA_964616935.1 uncultured Acidimicrobiales bacterium
TCGGGCTGGACGACGACGCCCTCGACCGCTTGGAGGCCGACGGCGTGCTCTCCAGCCGTCTAGCGCGCTGATGGTCGCTGCGCCGAAGCCGATGAGAGCGGTCACGGGGGAGCTGCCGAACGACGATGCCGGTTGGGCCTACGAGATCAAATGGGACGGGTTCCGGGCGATCGCGACGGTGCGGGGCAACGACGTGCGCGTCTACAGCTCGAACGGCATCGATGTCACCGCCAAGCGATCCGAGCTGAGCGAGCTGTGGCGCGGGCTCCACGCGGACTCCGCGACCTTGGATGGTGAGCTCGTCGCGATGGATGCCGCCGGCCAGCCTCGCTTCGAGCTGCTGCAGGGAGGCGCGGTCCCGGTCACCTTCGTCGTGTTCGATCTCCTGGAGCTCAACGGCACCGACACCACCGCCCTCGACCACCGCAGTCGCCGTCGACTTCTCGAGGAAGCGCTCGACGCGGGGCCGACCTGGGTGATCTCGCCCTGGCAGGAAGGTGACGGGGCTGCCCTGCTCGAGGCCAGCCGGGCCCAAGGTCTGGAAGGCATCATGGCCAAGCGACTCGACAGCCCGTATCGGGCTGGCCGGCGGTCACCGGCCTGGCGCAAGATCAAGAACCGCCGCCGCCAAGAGCTCGTCATCGGCGGATTCACCGACGGCACCGGCAACCGAGCGTCGACCTTCGGTGCGCTGTTGGTGGGTCGGTACGAGGGTGACACCTTCCGCTACGCGGGTGGCATCGGCACAGGGTTCACCCAGCGCACGCTCGACGACCTCCTGGCCCGCCTCCGGGCGATCGAGATCGACGACTGTCCCTTCACACCGCGGCCGACCCCGACCCAGCTTCGCCACCAACGCGCCCACTGGGTGCGACCGGAGCTCGTGTGCGAAGTGGCCTTCGCCGAGTGGACGCTCGACGGCATCGTCCGCCATGCCAGCTACCTCGGGCTGCGCGACGACAAGGACCCGCGCAAGGTCGTTCGCGAACCCGGCTGACGACGCGCACACTCGCCGGCGGAGGATCCGCGACGCGGGGCACGAGGGCGAACACACTGGCCACGATGAGCCATTCCCACGGGTCGGGCGCGCCGACCGACGACCGGCTTGACCTCCATGTGCGGCGCAGCGTCCTCGTGGCCGTGGTGGTCTGCGCCGTCGTCACCTTGATCGGGCTGGTGGCGCTGTGGCCTCGCGGCAACGCCGAGCAGATCCTCGGCGAGCTCGGCCAACGGCTGCCAACTGTCGAAGCCAGCGTACGAGCCGTCGCCATCGTGGCCTGTGCCGGCACGTCCGAAGACCAGGGCGTCGAGTGCGCCGAGATCACCGCCCAGGTGACCAGCGGCCCCACGAAGGGCGAGGACGCGGTGTTCGAGCTGCCCTTCGGGGGCTCCAGTCCGTCCATCGATCCGGGCGACCCCATCCGCCTCGGCTACGACGACATCACCAGCACCTACGTGTTCTACGACTTCCAGCGGAGCACCCCGCTGCTCGCGCTCAGTGCCATCTTCGTCGTGGCTGTCCTGGCACTCGGGCGATGGAAGGGCCTGGGCGCGCTGGCAGGGCTCGCAGCCAGCCTCGCGGTGCTCATCGTGTTCGTCCTGCCCGCTCTGCTCGACGGCGGCAACCCGCTGGTCGTCGCCGTCGTCGGCGCGGCAGCCATCGGGTTCATCGCGCTGTACCTGGCCCACGGCCTGAACATGCGCACCAATGTCGCACTGCTCGGCACCTTCGCGAGCCTGCTGTTGACCGCCCTGCTCGGCTGGGTCTTCGTCCGCGCCGGCCGCTTCACCGGCCTCCTGGACGAAGAGGCGCTGCTCCTGAACGCCGTCGGCGGTGTCACCGACCTCCGCGGCATCATCCTGGCCGGCATCGTCATCGGGGCGCTCGGCGTGCTCGATGACGTCACCGTCACGCAGGTCGCAGCCGTCTGGGAGCTGCACCACGCCGACCCCACGGCCGGGCGCGCTGAGCTGTACCGCTCCGCGGTCCGCATCGGCCGGGACCACATCTCCTCCACGGTCAACACCCTCGTGCTCGCTTACGCGGGCGCGTCGCTCCCCCTGCTGCTGCTGTTCACCCAGACCGACCGCGGTCTCGCTGACATCGCCACGAGCGAGATCGTGGCCGTTGAGATCGTCCGAGCCTTGGTGGGCTCGATCGGGTTGGTGGCCGCGGTCCCGATCACGACCGGGCTGGCGGCACTCGTCATCGCCGGGCACGATCGAGGTGCCAGCCCGACCCGTGCGGCGGGCTGAGGCTTCAGCCGCCTCGATCCTGATCGTGGCGGCGCAGCCTGGATGCCTGGGCACATGCGGTGCACTGCCCGACGAGGGCGAAGTGATTGGCGAACAGCACGAACTGGTGCTCGTCCCGCAAGCGTTCGCGCACGGGGTCGAACAGCTCGGCGGGCACCGACTCGTCCCGTCCACAGACCTCGCAGACCAGGTGCACCGTCGGCGTCGACGAGCTGAGCTCGTAGAGCGCGGCGCCGTGGGCAAGGTGGGTGTGCTCGACGAGGCCGAGCTCCCCGAGGACGTTGAGGCTGCGATAGACGCTGCTGACATGGACGTCGGGAAGCTGCACCGCCACGTCCTCGGCCGTCACCGGACCATCGGCTGCCTCGAGAGCCTCCAGCACCCGCCGGCGAGCGTGGCCAAGGCGCTTGCCCTCCGACCGCAGTCGGGCACCGAGGTCGGCCAGCAGGTCGACCTCGTCCCCTTGCGCTTCCCCCGTCACGTCCCCCTGCCTAGCGCGGGGCGTGGCCGACAGCAACGGCACCGACCCGATCCTGCATCACTAGGGCAGCACAGATCACCGCGTCCGCCACCTACGGTGAGCGTCGTGACCGTTCCGCCACGACCGTTCCGCTTCGCCCTTCAGGCGATGCCCACGGAGTCGCGCCAGGCCTGGCAGGACCTGGCCCGCAAGGCGGAGGACCTCGGCTTCGCCACGTTGCAGACGGCCGACCACCTCGGCTTCGCCGAGCCCTTCGCGCCTTTGGTGAGCGCGGCCGACGTAACGACGACACTGCGCGTTGGGACGCTCGTGATCAACAGCGAGCTGCACAACCCCGTCCTCCTCGCCCGCCAGGCCGCCACCGTCGACCTGCTCACCGACGGACGGCTCGAGCTGGGTCTCGGCACCGGGTACGCCGAGGACGAGCACCGGGCCGCGGGCATCCCCATCGCGCCGCCGGGCGAGCGCGTCACGCGGTTCGAGGCGTCGGTGGCGATCCTGGCGGACCTGCTCTCGACCGGCCGGGCCGAAGCGACCGGCAGCTACGACGTCCACGTGGACGACCTGGGGATCCCGACCGTCCAGCAGCCGCACCCGCGTCTGCTGATCGGCGGCCACGGTCGCCGGGTGCTGGCCCTGGCCGCACGGCGCGCCCAGATCGTGCAGCTCACCGGGCTGACTCACGGCGACGGCGGTGCGATCTCGCCGGGCGGGTTTGCCATCGAGGACATCGAGGAGCGCATGGGTTGGCTCCGCACCGCCGCCGGTGAGCGCTTCGACGACCTCGAGCTCTCGGCGCTCGTGCAGCGGGTGGTCGTCGGCG
>CAZTVJ010000301.1:0-4671 GCA_964616935.1 uncultured Acidimicrobiales bacterium
CTCCTCGACCTCGGACAGCCCCTTGAAGTGGATCCCCTGGCGGAAGTGGTAGCCCTTCTTGCGGGTGTCGTGGTCGGTGAAGAACACGAGGTCGTGACCCGTCCGCTTCGCTTCCCGGAGCGACGCGTACATGCTGGCGACGCCCTCGGAGAACGTGGCGTGCACGTGCATGGCGAGCCGGTAGGGGTGCAACGCCGACGGTGCAGCAAGCAAGCGGCTGGTGCCGGGACCGGTCCAGTAACCCAACCCGGGGACCAGCAGTCCGAGTGCGCCGAGACCAAGACCACTCAGGACCGTTCGCCGGGAGACGGGTGCGGCGAGGACACGATCGACGCCAGCAGCGGCAGTGGGCGACTCGGTGGAGATCATGGCCCCTCCTCTCTCTTCGTGTCAGAGGGGATCTCATCTGCCACCTCGATCGTGCGCCGGCCGGTGGCCGCGCACCATCGACCTTGGTCCCGGTCTCGCAAGAACCTGGGCGGCGCCGAGCCGCTACAGCACGCGGCTCGCGCCGGACTGCACGGCGAGGTGGAAGAAGCGGGTGACGAACGCGTCCGTCATCGCTGCGCCCCGTTCGTTCTCGGTGTCGAAGGTGGCCACCAACGACACGGGTGCGCACAGGTAGTAGAGCGTGTACTCGAGGAAGTGGCGATGGCAGTCCTCGAGGGAGTAGCCCTCGACCCCCAGCGCCACGAGCGCCGCGTGGTAGCGCCGGAGCAAGCGAGGCACGTGCTCTCGCTGGAGCTCGACGTCCATGCTCGAGCCCAGCAGGTAGACGACGTCACCGACCCCTCGCCCCCGGTTGGCCAGCTGCTGGCCATGGCCCCCCTGTGCTCCGAGTGGCCGCACCGTGGGCGAGCGGCAAGGATCGTGGTCGTGAGCAACGACGCACCCCAAATCATCATCGCCGGCTGGATCGACATCGACCCCGAGCGGTTCACCGACTGCCTTGCCGCCATCACCCCGCTGCAGGCCGCGACCAGAGCGGACGAGCCCGGTTGCCTGGCCTACGTGTTCGCACCGGACCCGGCCGCGCCGGGGCGAATCAGCGTGTACGAGCGTTGGACGGGCGCTGATGCGCTGGCCGCCCACTTCCAGCACCCGGGCTACTTCTCCATGCGTGACACGCTGTACGCCCACGGCCTGCAGGGTGCCGAGACCTTGCGCTACCGCATCGACGCTGTGGCCGAGGTGTACGACGCCGACCGCGTCCCCAGGCCGCACGTCTGGCCCGATCAGGCCGGCTGAGTCCGCTTCGCCTGGGGTCGCCGGGGCGCGCGCGGCTCATCGGCCGCCTCGGCGCGCTCGGCCCGGTGGACCAGCTCGTAGGCGATGGCCACCTCCATCAGACCGATGAACCCGTAGATCACCGCTGCGACGATCCACGTCACGCCGACGTCCACCAGCAGTGGCTGCTCGTCGACGAGGTGCTCCAGGCGATCCTCGATCGCGTGCTCGAGGGCGAGCGGCAGCCGCACCAGCAGGAGGACCTTCCAGAAGTGGGGGAGCACCAGGCGCGCCGAGTAGCGCATCGACTCGATGGAGTGCAGCCCCTTCATGCTGATGAGCGGGCCGGTGAGCGACAGCAACGTGGCCGCGATGATGCCGGGTACCACGAGCAGGCTGAGGCCGATTCCCGTGATCGCCACGACGAGCAGGTCCGCCCAGATCAGCCGGAGCCAGGGCAGCGTCCGCACCACGTGGCCGAGGGACTGGCGCCCTTCGCCGTGGTGCTCGGCGCCGACAGCGGCCTCGAGGAAGCCGGCGTACATGACGGGGCCGAGCACCGCAGCGGCCGCGCCCAGGGCGACGAACACGACGAGGAACGCGAGTGCGGGGCTGAGGGTGTCGGCGGTGTAGTCCTCGAAGTAGTCGTGGATCACGTGGCGGACGATGGTGAGGGGTACGAAGAAGATGGCGGCCGCGATGGCCACCCGTCCGGCGTGGCGGCGCAACATCGCCCACGCCGTGGCGAGCACCGCGCGGGCCGGCAGGGGACCACGGTAGATCGACTCGTCAGCGCTCACCACCCGGGCGAAGGTAGCCCGTCGGTGCCCGGCGGTCGGTGGGACGCGACCCGTCGCACTGCCTCACCCAGCAATGCGACGACCTCCTCGGTGGACGTCTGTCGAAAGTCGTCGTACCAGGCGCCGACCGCCTGGAAGTCCACCGGCGCGCTGAGGCACACAAGGTCATCGGCCACGCCGCCCAGCTCCGCGAGTGCGTCGAACGGGGCGACTGGGATCGCCAGCACCACGCGTCGTGCGCCCCGGGCGCGAGCAACCTGGATGGCAGCCTTGGCCGTGCCGCCCGTGGCCAGGCCATCGTCGACGATGACCACGACCCGTCCTGCCACGGCGAGCGGTCCGAGTCCCTGGCGGTACTCGGTGACCCGCGTGTCCACCTCGGCTCGTTCCCGTGCGGTGGCCGCCGCGATGTCGGCTTCGGTCACGTGGGTGGAGGTCACGACGTCGTCGTTGAGGATGCTGACCCCCTCCTCACCGACGGCACCCATGCCGAGCTCGGGATGCCACGGCACACCGAGCTTGCGGACGACCAACACGTCCAGGGGTGCGCCGAGGAGGCGCGCGACCTCGGCTGCGACCGGGACGCCGCCGCGTGGCAGACCGAGCACGAGCGGCTGCTCGAGCTCAAGTCCGGCGAGTCGTTCCGCCAGGAGCTGACCGGCCTCCCGGCGGTCTCGGAACCGATGTGGCATCGCAACCTCGCTGCGCCCAGTGGCTCGGCGGGGCGCCTGACGGCGACCCTACGCCGCAGGGATCACCCGGTACGGTCGTGACCATGACCTGGCCCCGACGGCGTCGTGGTGGCCGCCCGTCGAGGGGCTCGGACGAGGATTGCCTCGACCGAGTCGACCTCGCGGAGATCGAGGCGAGCTTCGTCATGGCCGAGACCGAGCTGGCTGCGAGCCACACGGTGCTCGTGGCGTCCCGCCTGCGTCAGCTCATCGACCGCAAGGTCCCGGCGCGGGCCGTCGAGGCCGTGCCCGGTGTGCACTCGGCGCGGGTCCGCTTCGCCGATGGAACGGCGTTGCTCGTGCGGGGTGAGGTGCCCGGTGGCGTCGCCATCCTGGCGTCGCGGATCTCGAAGGGTCCCGTTCCCGTGGCGGCCTCCCTTCAGGCGGACGGCACGCACCTGGCGTTTCAGGCCCGTGCCGCGAGATCGAGGGTGTCCGTGCTGGTGGTAGGGCTGGATCAGCAGGACTGACGAGCGACGTCAGCCGTCGGGGAGCACGAAGAAGGCGATGGCGGCGAGGTGGAGCAGCAACGCCACGATGGTGCACGCGTGGAACACCTCGTGGTAACCGAAGGTCAGGGGCCATGGGTCCGGCTTCTTGAGGGCGTAGACGACGGCGCCGAGGGTGTAGAAGAGGCCGCCACCGAGGATGAGGAAGAAGCCGGCTGGTCCTAGGCCTGTCCAGAGCTGCGGCAACGCCAGTACCGCGGCCCACCCGACCAGGGCGTAGACGGCGGTGAACAGCCAGCGCGGTGGGCGCACCGGCAGCCACTGCAGCGCGATGCCGACCACCGCACCGCCCCAGGCCACCACGAGGATGGCCACCTGGGTCCAGCCACTGAGCACGATCAACGCCACCGGGGTGTACGTGCCGGCGATGGCCAGGAAGATGGTCGAGTGGTCGAGGCGCCCCAGCAGGACATGCATCGCCGGCGACCAGCCGACGCGGTGGTACGCCGCCGAGACGCCGAGCATCGCTCCGACGCCGAGGGCGTAGATCAGCGCGCTGAACCGAGCGACGCCCGCCGGGGCCGTCACCAGCAGGGCGATGCTCGTGGGAATCCAGGCGATGAAGGCCCAAAGGTGGCTGACGCCGCGCAGGCGTGGCTTCGGAGGACGCAGCGCCGTCGAGGCGTTCATGTCCCGAGTGTACGAGCGGTGTCCGATGGCTCGCCGCGAGCCGACGGCGCTGCTAGAACGAGGTCATGAAGGCGATCGTTCTCTATGAGAGCCTGACCGGGAAGACCGCCAGCGCGGCTGGCCTCATCGGGGCCAGGCTGCAGGCGGCGGGTGTCCAGGTCACCGCCGTGAGCAGCGTCACCGACATCGACCTCCAGGCGTTGGCCGAGGCCGAGCTCGTCATCGTGGGCACCTGGGTCGACGGCCTGTTCTTCATCGGCCAGCGACCCGGCCGCCAGGGGCGGCTGTGGGGTCTGCCCGCGCTCGCCGGCAAGCGGGCCGTGGTGTTCGTCACGTACGCCATCGATGCCGGCAAGACCCTCGAGAAGCTGACCCGGATCGTCGAGAGCCGCGGGGCCGAGGTGCTCGGCGGCCTCACGATCCGCCGGGACGACCTGGAGGGCGGTGCCAGGGACTTCGTCGATCGCCTCCTGGCCAACGTCACGGTCTGAGCCGTCACGGTCTGGCGTCGCTCCGGTCCGGGCTCGGTCGACCAGCTCGCAGAGCAGCGCCACCCCGGCTTCGACGCGGTCTCGGTCCCCGCTGACGACCAGGTCGAGGTCAGACCGGTGAGGGCGTCGATCACCAACGTCGCCTGTGCGAGGGCGGCGGGGTCGTCCAGCCCGCTGGCCCGCAGGACGGTCGCAACGTCGTCGACCCACGAGGTGACGAGGCGGGCCCGGACATCGCCGGGCAGCCCCGTCTCGGTCGCGCTCAGGGTGGCGGCCTCGAGCA
>CAZTVJ010000302.1:0-4786 GCA_964616935.1 uncultured Acidimicrobiales bacterium
CACCCTCTTCGTGGACGCGGCCAGGGTCTTCGCCCCGCAGAAGGGTGCCACCGCTGCGCAGGTGGCACTGCTGACCCGCCGGCTCGAGCGCCTGGCACAGGTCTACCAGGACGACCACGGCGTCGACGTCCGACCGCTGGACGGAGCGGGCGCCGCTGGAGGCCTGGCCGGTGGGCTCGCGGTGCTGGGCGGCCAGCTCGTCTCCGGCTTCGATGTCGTCGCGGACGAGCTGGAGCTCGCCGCGCGCATCGAGGAGGCCGACCTGGTGGTCACCGGCGAAGGGTTCGTGGACGAGCAGAGCTTCGAGGGCAAGGTCGTCGGCGGGGTGGCCGAGCTGGCCGAGCGCGCCGGGCGGCCGGTCCTGGTGGTGGCCGGCGAGGTGTTCGACGGCTGTGGCGACCGGGTGCCCACCGTGTCGCTCACCGAGCGCTTCGGCGCCGAGCGCTCACGCGCCGACACGGCCGCCTGCATCGAAGCCGTCGTCGCCGAGTGGCTCCGCGTCTCCTGAGGCGCGGGCGGGCCGGACGGGCGCGGTTCAGTCGCTCGACTTGTAGCGCAGGTAGAGGTAGCCGGCGCCACCGAGCACGACCAGCACCAAGACGGTGTTCAGGGCGAAGCTGATCGTGCCGACGATCCAGCGCAGCAGCAAGAACCCTCCGATGACGGCGAGGAGGGTCATGAGCGCCACCGCCCACAACGGCATGGACGAGCGGGGCGACGACGGCATCGTCAGGCGGTGACGCCCGGTATCGGCTTCTTCCCGACGATCACGAGGACGTTGGCGTCGCCGAGGCTCTTGACCGGCAGCGGGTTGGGCACAAGGCCGGCCACCTTCACGCCACCAAGCTGCTGGGCCACGGCCTGGGCCTGGGCCTGGTACCCCTCGGTGAAGTAGACGACCGTCTCGGCGTAGTCGCTCGTGAGCGCATCGGTGGGCGGCAGCGTCACGATGTTCTTGGTCTTGAGGAAGTCCGTGGTCTTCCCGGCGACGCCCGGTAGGCCCGACCCGTTGGCCACGAGCACCTTGTACGGCGCGGTCGCTGGCACGGTGGTGGGGATGGTCGTGCCACCGGGCGTGGTGGTCGACACGGCCGCGGTCGTGGTGGTGGTCGGCTTCGTGGTCGTACCGCCATCGGCGAAGCCGTTCTTCAGCACGAGGAGGCCGATGCCCGCGGCGACGACGACCACGAAGACACCCCGTCCGGCCATCGAGGCGGACCGGGCCGCGCTGCCGCGATCTCGGGACGGCGGGCGACTGCTCATGCCTGCTCCTCCCCCACCGTCGCCGCCGAAGCAAGCGCGTCGAGGCGGGCTCGGCGGCGGCGATCGCGCAGGCGGAGCAACCGCCGCACGACCAGTGGATCGTGGTCCAACGCCTCGGGCCGCTCCAGGAGCTCGTTCAGCACCTGGTAGTAGCGGTCGGCGGAGAAGGCGAAGCGCTGCTCCACCAACGCATCCTTCGGACCGTCCAGCATCCACCACGTCCGCTCGAAGTCCAGGATTGCTCGCTCGTCATCGCTCAGCGCCACGCGACCATCCTTCCCGGCCGAGCCCCTCATGACAAGGATCCTCGATTGACCACGTCATGACGTCGGCATCACCGGCCACCACTGACGTCCAGTGTCGCGCCGGTCACGTACGACGCGGCGTCGGACAGCAACCACACGATGGCCGCCGCAACCTCGCCGGGCTCACCCCCGCGCTGCATCGGGATGGCGGGCGCCATGCGCTCCACGCGATCCGGCTCGCCGCCTGATGCGTGGATGTCCGTGCGCACGAGGCCCGGCCGCACACCGTTGACCCGGATGCCCTCAGTGGCCACCTCGCGCGCCAGGCCGACGGTCATCGAGTCGATCGCCCCTTTCGATGCGGCGTAGTCGACCCATTCCCCCGGCCCTCCGAGCACCGCGGCCATCGACGACACGTTCACGATCGCACCGCCCGCGCCGCCGTGCCGCGTCGACATGCGCAGGACCGCTTCCCGGGCGCAGAGGATGGTGCCGAGGACGTTCACCGCCAGCACCCGTTGCACCCGCGCCGCGGTGTAGGTGGCCAACCGGGCCTGTGGTTCGAGCACGCCGGCGTTGTTGACGAGACCACGGACGACCCCCAGCTCGTCGTCGACGGCACGGAACAGATCCACCACGTCGTTCTCGACCGAGATGTCCGCGCGAACGGCGATGGCCCTGGCGCCGGCCGCTCGGCAGTCGTGCACGACGCCCTGGGCCGCGTCGTGCTGGTTGGCGTAGCTGATGGCCACGTCGAAGCCCGATGCGGCGGCGAGGCGAGCCGCTGCGGCACCGATCCCCCGGCTGCCCCCGGTCACGATGACGACGCCGCCCACGGCGGCTGAACCTAGGCGTTCGGGCTGGCCGCAGCGATAGGTTTCGGGGTCGTGACCATCGACGTCGAGCGAGCACGGTCGCTCACGCCGGGCTGCCAGCAGGTCGTGCACCTCAACAACGCGGGTGCCTCCCTCATGCCCACACCCGTGCTCGACACCGTGGTCGGCCACCTCCGCCGGGAGGCCACCATCGGTGGCTACGAGGCCGCGGGCGAGGCCAACGAGCGGCTCGAGGCGGTGTACGCGTCGGTCGCCGCCCTCCTCGGCGCGCAACCCGACGAGATCGCCCTCGTGGAGAACGCCACCCGGGCCTGGGACATGGCGTTCTACGCCTTGTCGTTCCAGCCTGGTGACCGCATCCTGACGGGGCGGGCCGAGTATGCCAGCAACGTCATCGCCCTCCTGCAGACCGCGCGGCGCAGCGGCGCCGAGGTCGTCGTCATCGACGACGACGAGCACGGCCAGATCTCCGTGGACGGCCTCGCCGGCGCCGTCGACGGCCGCACGAAGCTCATCGCCGTCACCCACGTCCCGACCAACGGCGGGCTCGTGAACCCCGCCGAGGCCGTCGGTCGCCTCGCCCGCGATGCCGGCGTCCTCTACCTGCTCGACGCCTGCCAATCCGCCGGCCAGCGACCCCTCGACGTCACCGCTTTGGGCTGCGACGTGCTGGCGGGCACGGGGCGCAAGTTCCTGCGCGGGCCACGCGGCACAGGTTTCCTCTACGTCCGCCGCGAACTGATCGAGCAGCTCGAACCCCCGTTCCTGGATCTGCACGCCGCCGACTGGGTGAGCCCGGACCGCTACGAGATCCGCGCCGACGCCCGGCGGTTCGAGACGTGGGAGCGCAACGTTGCCGGTGTGCTGGGCCTCGGGGCGGCCGTGGACCACGCCCTCGGCTGGGGCCTCGATGCCATCGCCGAACGGGTCACCGCCCTGGCCGATCAGCTCCGCACCGCCCTGGCCGGCATCTCCGGCGTGGTCGTGCACGACAAGGGCATCGACCGCTGCGGCATCGTCACCTTCACGGTCGCGGGCCTCGGCGCGGCCGAGGTGCAGCACCGTCTCGCCGAACAGGCGATCAACACGTCCGTGTCGCCGGTGGCGTACGCGCAGCTCGACCTGCCGGCTCGCAACCTCCCCGACCTGGTGCGCGCCTCTGTCCACTACTTCAACACCACCGACGAGCTGGACCGCGCCGTGGCCGCCGTGGCCACCCTCGCTGCCACCTGAACGGTGCGTTACGGTGGCGTCAACAGCCAGGGTTGGGGGTTCAACATGGCACGTCAGGACGTCACGTCGCGCGAGTACAAGGTGATGCTGCTCCCTGACCGCTTCGCCGGCGACGAGGCGACGGCGCGCATCGCCATCGACCAGTTCTGGTCCGACGTCGCCGCCAAGCTGGACAAGCTGGACATCCCCACCGACGGCAGCTTCGACGAGGTGAAGGCGCACCGTCTCATCCGCTTCTTCGACACCGAGGATCACCAGCTGAACGCCAGCCGGTACGTGTTCCGCGAACGGATCGACGTCGGCACCGGCGAGCGCGAGGTGACGCTGAAGTTCCGCCACGCCGATCGGTACGTGGCCGCGGACCGCTCGATGGAGAGCACGGCGCACAAGGACGTGAAGACGAAGTTCGAGGAGGACGTGAAGCCACCGTTCGTCAGCGTCTTCAGCTTCTCCACGACGATCGCGGTGGACGACGACATCACCATCGCCGAGCTGCGCCAGGTGGCCGACCTCTACCCCGGCTTGTCCGACGCCCTCGACGACTTCCCGGCCGACGCGCGCCTCACCTTGGTCAGCGACTTCACCGCCCGCGAGACCGTGCTCGGAGGCGCCAACGTCCTGCTCGGCAAGCGCGACATCGAAGCGGAGTGCGCGCTCGTGATCTGGCACGACGATGACGACGAGACCACGCCGCCCGTGGCGGTCGAGTTCAGCTTCAAGTACGCCAACGAACACGAGGACTACGGCGGTTCGGTGGCAAGGGACGCCTACGAGGTTCTCGAGCTGCTCTACAAGGACATGGCCGCGTGGGTGCACCCGGAGCCGAAGACCAAGACGGCCTTCGTCTACGGCTGAGCGTCAGGCAACGGCCTCCACACGGGCAGGCACGTGCTTGGGCCACGGCGTACCGGCCCACGGGTCACGGTCGGTGGCGGCCGTCAGCTCGTTCGGGGCCACACCCGTGACGGTCTCGCCTTCACCGGTCGGGTAGCTGAGCCCGAGCCCGTTCGGCAAGGACACGTGGCCCGGCCGCATGGAGTCGTTCACCTCCACCGTCACCACGGCGCTGCCCGCCTTCGTTGTAACTCGGGCCCGGCCCCCGGAGGCCAGGCCCAGCCGGGCGGCGTCGGTCGGGCTCAGGCGCAGCGCACCGTCACCGTCCTTCTTCCGCCAGGACGGGTCACGCAGGATGGTGTTCGCCGTGAACGA
>CAZTVJ010000303.1:0-3531 GCA_964616935.1 uncultured Acidimicrobiales bacterium
CTACCGGGACGGTTCGGTCGCCTTCGAGCAGCTGGGGGTGGAGTTCCCGGTCGGCTGGTCGCTCAACGCCACCAACATCGTGGCCCAGAAGTACTTCCGCGGCACCCTGGGCACGCCCGAGCGCGAGCAGTCCCTGCGCCAGGTGATCGACCGGGTGGCCGACAGCATCACCGATTGGGGCATCGCCGGCGGCTACTTCCTCGACGACGGCGAGGCCTCGGCCTTCCGAGACGAGATGAAGCACCTGCTCGTCACCCAGAAGGCAGCGTTCAACTCGCCGGTGTGGTTCAACATCGGCGTGAAGGGCGTGCCGCAGCAGGCATCGGCGTGCTTCATCCTCTCGGTCGACGACTCGATGGACTCGATCCTCAACTGGTACCGGGAGGAGGGCGTCATCTTCAAGGGCGGGTCCGGCTCGGGCGTGAACCTGTCGAAGATCCGCTCGTCCTACGAGCTGCTGAAGGGCGGGGGCACGGCCTCGGGCCCGGTCAGCTTCATGCGGGGTGCCGACGCCTCGGCCGGCACCATCAAGAGCGGCGGCAAGACCCGCCGTGCCGCGAAGATGGTCATCCTCGACGTCGACCACCCCGACGTCCAGGAGTTCATCTGGTGCAAGGCCAAGGAGGAGCGCAAGGCGCGCGTCCTGCGTGACGCCGGCTTCGACATGGATCTCGACGGCTCCGACTCGTTCTCATCCAGTACCAGAACGCCAACAACTCCGTCCGGGTCACCGACGAGTTCATGGAGGCCGTCGAGGCCGACGCGGACTGGGAGCTGCGCGCCGTCATGGACGGCTCGGTCATCCGCACGGTGCCGGCACGTGAGCTGTTCCGAGAGATCGCCCAGGCCTCGTGGGAGTGCGCCGACCCCGGCCTGCAGTTCGACACCACCATCAACCGCTGGCACACCGCGCACGCAACGGGTCGGATCAACGGCTCCAACCCATGCTTCACCGGCGACAGCTACGTCCACACCGACAAGGGCCTCATCCAGTTCGCCGAGCTGGTCGATCGCGTGCGTCTCGGCGAGACCTTCGGCGTCTACACCCACGACGCCACCAACCCGGACGCGCCGGCGGAGCGCGTGGAGATCACCAGCCCCGACGCCGTCATGATCACGGGCTTCAACGAGATCCTCCGCTTGGAGCTGTCCAACGGCATGGAGCTGCGCTGCACCGCCGGCCACCGCATCTTCACGGCCAACCGTGGCTACGTGCGCGCCGATGAGCTCACCGCCACTGACGATGTCCGGGTGCTCGACCAGGCGGCCCCGGCCACCGCGGCGGAGTGGCGCCTCCCCGTCTCCAGCGACGTGGAGGCGTACGTCTCCGGCGACCGGCGCCAGTTCGCCGGCGTCGAGCTGCCGGAGAAGTGGTCGGACGGGCTGGCGCACTACGTCGGCTGGCTGGTGGGCGACGGCTGCATCGCTGACGATGTGGTGTCCACCGTCTACGGAGGGCCGGCCGAGGTGGCCGAGGTCATGCCCGGCCATCGTGCGCTGCTGACGGCCATCAACGGCGGTCGTGAGCCCAAGCCCTGCGTCCAGGCCAACGGCACGCAGCAGCTCCGGGCCAGCCGTCGCGCCGTCGCCCGGTTCCTCGGGGCACTTGGCGTGTCATCATCGAAGTCGGCCGACAAGGTCGTGCCGTGGTCAGTCGAACAGGCGCCCCCGGACGTTGTCGCAGCCTTCCTTCGTGGTCTCTTCGACGCCGACGGCTGCGTCACGACGGCAGGCACGAACTGCTACGTCGGGTTGGGATCGTCCTCCAAGCGGCTCCTCCAGGGCGCTCAGCGTCTCCTCGGCACCCTCGGCATCTTCTCGACGATCTACGCCACCCGGAAGGCAGAGGCGGACGAGGGTGCCTTCGCCCATGTGCGCAAGGACGGCACCGTCGCCATCTACGACGCCAAGCCGATGTACGACCTGCGCATCACCAGCCGGTCCATCGCCCGCTTCGCCGACACCGTGGGCTTCGAGCTGTCCGCCAAGCGCGAGCGCCTGGCCACGCTGCTGGCCCATCATCGTTTCAACACCTGCCGCGACACCACCGTCCGCCTCGTGCGCCGCAGCGACGACGGGGTCGAGCTCACCTACAACCTGAGCGAGCCCCGCAACCACTCGTACCTGGTCAACGGTGTTGTTGTGGCCAACTGCAGCGAGTACATGCACCTTGACAACTCGGCCTGCAACCTTGCCAGCCTCAACCTGCTCAAGTTCCTGCGCGAGGACGACACGTTCGACATCGAGGGCTACAAGGCGGCCATCGAGGTCATGTTCACCGCCCAGGAGATCCTCGTCGGCAACGCCGACTACCCGACGCCGGGCATCGCCGAGACGAGTCGCCAGTTCCGCCAGCTGGGCCTCGGCTACGCCAACCTTGGCGCGCTGCTCATGGCCCTCGGCATGCCCTACGACGGCGACGAGGGTCGAGCGCTGGCCGCCGCCCTCACGTCGCTCATGACCGGGCACGCGTATGCCACCTCGGCCCGCATCGCCGGGCGCATGGGCCCCTTCGCCGGCTTCGCCGAGAACGAAGAGCACATGCTGCGCGTCCTGCGCATGCACCGCGACGCGGCGTCGTGCATCGACGAAGAGCTGGTGCCCACCGACGTGCTGTCGGCCGCCCAGCTCGCGTGGGACGAAGCAGTCGCCGGCGGCGAGGAGTTCGGGGTGCGCAACAGCCAGGCCAGCGTGCTGGCACCGACCGGCTGCCTGGTCGGCGGCACGTTGGTGGCCACCGATCGCGGGCTCGTCCGGCTCCAGTCGTTGGGTGACCCCGACGGTGCCGACTGGCAGGACATCGCCGTGCGCGTGCTCACCGACGACGGTGAGCAGGACGCCACGAAGTTCTACGTGAACGGCCTCGAGCGGGTGGTCGACGTCACCACCGAGCGCGGCTACCGCATCCAAGGCACCACGAAGCACCGGATCAAGGTGGTCGACGAGGCGGGCCGCTGGGTCTGGCGGCACTTCGCCGACGTGCGCCCTGGCGACCGGCTGCCGTTGGCACTGGATCAGCTGATCGGCGATCCCCAGGAGGTGCTCCTGCCCCCGCTCGGGGAGGCCCCGTGGACGGGTGAGCACCACGTCCAGGTACCGCGGGCCATGACGGCCGACGTGGCCGAGCTCGTCGGCTACTTCATGGGCGCCGGATCCCTGGACGCCCGAGGTCTGCGGCTACGTGTTACCGACGGTGACTTCGACGTCGTCGAGCACCTCCAGCGGCTGACCAAGTCACTCTTCGGCATCGAGGCGCGCATCAGCGCCACGAAGGGCGACGTCGACGTTGCGCTCCACTCGGTGCGCCTGGCGCAGTGGTGGGAGGCGGCGGGCTTCGCGAAGCACCGCCCGAGCGAAGGCGACGACGGCGCGGGCTACCGGCCCCACGTCCCCGAGGCCGTCCTGCATGCCAACGACCGCGAGGTCTACACGTCGTTCGTGCGCGGACTCGTCGAAGCCGAGGGCACGGTAGCGACCGGCTGCCCGTCATGGACCACGGCAACGGCGTCGTTCGCCGACGAGGTGCAGACG
>CAZTVJ010000304.1:0-10658 GCA_964616935.1 uncultured Acidimicrobiales bacterium
GGCGTCGGCAAGAGCCGCCTCGCCGAAGAGCTCCTCGCCGAGGCCACGGCGGAGTTCGGTGCGCTCGTGCTGACCGGCCGGTGTCTGCCGTACGGCGAAACGAACCTCTGGGGACCGATCGCGCGGGCCATCCGGACTGCAGCCGGCATCCCCCGAGACCTCCCGCCGGACGACGTCAGAGAGCGGTGCCTGCGCGCGGTGGTGACGGCACTCGGGGAGGGTCCGGACGCGCCAGACGTCCTCCGCATGGTCGAGGGTCTCCTGCACCTCTTCGGTGAGCCGACACTCCTCGACGAGATCGATCCGGCCAACGCCCGAACCGAGCTGACCGTGGCGGTTCTGGCCTACTTCGAGGGCCTGTCGCGCCAGGGGCCGCTCATCCTCAGCCTCGGCGACCTGCACTGGGCCGACCCCTTGCTGCTCGATCTGCTCGATCGCATCGTCACCGAGCTGGGCAACCAGTCCTTCTCGCTCGTCACGACGGCCCGCCCATCCGACGGCGAGCACCGGACGTTCCTCGGCGGGCGCCACAATGCTGTGCTCCTCCGCCTCGACCCGCTCGATGCCGTGGCGGCCGCGGAGCTGATCCGCACGCTCCTCGGTGGTGAGGTGGAGGCCGGCGTCGAGGACGAGCTGCTCGACCGCAGCGGTGGCAACCCGCTGTTCCTCGAAGAGCTGGCCGCGCTGGTCAAGACATCGGGCGCGGTGGGTGGGTTGCCGGACACGCTTCGGGGCCTCGTCGCCGCTCGCCTCGACGAGCTCACGATCG
Organism: uncultured Acidimicrobiales bacterium; assembly: GCA_964616935.1. Lineage (GTDB taxonomy): Bacteria > Actinomycetota > Acidimicrobiia > Acidimicrobiales > Ilumatobacteraceae > CAZTVJ01. The sequence continues at coordinate 770 of CAZTVJ010000304.1, forward strand.
ACGAGCGCAACGTGCTGGAGAACGCCGCGGTGCTCGGCTCGTGGGGGACGTGGCGCGGTCTGGTGGAGTTCGGTCGCAAGCTCGGCCAGTCGGTGCAGCGGGACACGCTGACCGCGCTGGTGACGCGTGAGCTGCTCGAGGTCGACGGCGACGAGTGGGCCTTCCGCTCGGAGTCCGTGCGCGAGGTCGCCTACCAGACGCTCACGAAGGGCGCCCGGGCGCAGCGTCACGCGGGCGTCGGTGATGCCCTCAGCCGCTTCGGTGAGCACGACATGGTGGAAGCGATCGCACATCACTACGCCACGTCGGCCGAGCTGGTGCACGAGCTGGGTGGGGTGCCGGGTGTGCCCACGACCATCGACGACACCGCCGTCGAGTGGCTCATGAAGGCGGCCGAGGGAGACCTCGACCAGCTCGTCTACGCGGGCGTGGCGCGTTGGACGCACCGTGCTCTGGATCTGCTCGACGCGAGCGGGGCCGACCCCGACGATCCCCGAAGGCTGCGCCTGCTCCTGCTGCGAGGCCATGCCCGTTCTGACGTGCACGAGCTGGACGCGGCGCGAGACGATGCCGCCCGGGTGCTGGCAGTGGCAGACCGCGGCGGCGATCGCTTGCTGGCCGCCGAGGCCCACCTGCTGCGGGGCGAGATCGCCCAGCAGGCCACGCAGTACCGCGACGCCGCCAACGAGTACGAGCAAGCCGTCGGCACCTTCCGAGAGCTGGGCGACGAGCCCCGCCTGGCCGAGGCCCTGCGCTCGTGGGGCATGGCGAGCATCTTGAGCAGCGAGTTCGACACCGCCGAGCCGCTCCTGGAGGAGGCGGACGCGCTGTTCCAGCGTCTCGACGATCGCAAGGGCCACGCCTGGGTGGACCAGCACCGGGCGTGGATCTCGTTCGTGCTCGGTGAGCTCGACCTCGCCGACGCCCGGCTCAAGGAGGCCGCGGCCACCTTCGAGGAGATGGGCGACGGCGGTGGCCTCGGGTGGACGATGGGGCTCTTGGCGTGGGTGCGGTTCCAGCAGGGCCGGCTCGACGAAGCCGAGGGGATGGCCACTGACGTCGCCAGGGAGGCCGGCCAGCGTGGCGAGCGTTGGGCCCAGGCGATGATGTGGGTGCTGCTCGCGGCGCTGCGGCTGTGGCGCGGCCAGGCCGAGTCCAGCCTCACGATGGCGTACCAGGCCAAGACCACCTTCCGGGAGCTGAACGATCGCTGGGGTGAGCTGCAGGCGCTCGTGCCGCTCAACCGGGCGCTCGTCGCGCTCGGGCGGACCGCCGAGGCCGAGCAGGTCGCCGAGGGCGCCATCACGCTGGGCCTGCGGATGAACATGCCGTCGTTCGGCTCGGCCGTGCTCGCCGGGATGGCGGCCCACCTGGGACGCGGTGCCCAGGCCGTCGCGGCCGGCACGCTTGCCGTCGAGCAGCTGCTCGAGCGGGGGCTCGACGGGCTCAGCATCGACGTCAAGGTGGGACGGGCGCTCGGGCACCTCCAGCAGGGTGAGGTGGAGGCGGCCATGAGCGTCGTCGAGCAGCTCAGCGACGATCGCGCCGCCCACCCCTACCTCGCATCGGCCGAGGCGCTCGTGCTGGCGGCCGACGGCGATGCCGCCCGGGCGAGCGCGCTGGCCAAGCTCGTCGCCGACTCGCCGGGCGCGTCGTACCTCGACCGCCAGACGGCTTCGGCGGCGCATGGTCTTGCCGCGGCTCAGCAGGGCAATGCCGCCGAGGCCCGCAGCGTCCTGGAGGCGGCGGTGGCGGCGGCGGACTCGACCGACGACCGCGTGGCCCAGGCCTTGGCCCGTCTGGCCCTGGCGGTCGCCCTCGAGGTGGTGGGCGACGACGGGGCAGGGGCGGCGCGCCAGGACGCTGTCGCCCAGCTCGACGCGCTCGACCTCGGTGACACCGGTTGGGGTCTGGCCTACCAGCTGGCGGCGCAGCCGTACGAGCGCGAGCCGGCATCGTGAGCGCCTCCTGGCTCACCTCGGCCGGCGACGAACCACTCGAGCTGCGCCCCGAGCTGGCCACCCTCTACCAGGCGTTCGAAGGGCGGTTGTGGCAGGAGCGCCTCGTGGACCCTGAGCTGCTCGAGCTCTGCCGGCTCCGCGTCTGCTCCCTGCTCGGCGACACCGTCGGCGCGGCCGCCCGCACGCCAGGCGTCACCGTGGCCCCCGACCGCATTGCCCGGCTCCCGGCTTGGCCCACCGACCCGGCGTTCACGTCAGGGGAACGGGCTGCGCTGGCCTACACCGAGCAGTTCGTGATCGACCCGCACGGGCTGGGCGACGATCTTGCTGCGTCCTTGGCCGCGTTCCTCGACCCGTCCGAGGTGGTGGCCTTCACCACCGCGCTGGGTCTGTTCGACGGCATGTCCCGCTTTCGCGTCGTCCTCGGGGGAGCGCCCGCATGAGCACCACCCCACGCGTCCCGTCGGCCGTCGCCGGCGAGGAGGCGTCGTTCCGCACGGTGTTCGCGCACCAGCCGGGCCTGCTGGCCTCGTTCTGGCAGCTCTACGCCACGCTGTGGAGCGAAGGCGTCGTCGACCACCCCACCAAGGAGGTCGCGCGCCTGCGCAACGCCCGCATCACCGACTGCGGGTATTGACGCAACGTCCGCTTCGCAGTTGCGAGGCAGCAGGGGCTCACGGAGGATCTGGCCACGTTGGTCGACGACGGCTACCTCGAGACCGAGCTGAGTGAGCGGCACAAGCTGACGCTCGAGCTGGCCGACGCGTTCCTGGCGGCCGGCGGGCCCCCGTCGCCCGAGATCCGCGCCCGGCTGCAGGTCGAGTTCACGGATCCCGAGCTCGTCGAGCTGACGCTCGCCCTCGCCCTGTTCCATGGGTTCTCGAAGATGCTCATCGTGCTCGGCCTCGAGCCCGAGCAGATGGACACGATGGTGATGCCGACCCCCGCCCTCCGCTAGGAGCCTGCTGAGGGCTTGGCGAAGCTGTCGGTGTCACCGCGCCCGGCGCGGCGCGCCGTGCAACCACCACGACGGCTCACCAGCGGTCGTGGTGCACGACGTCCTCGAGGGGCTTGCGCGTGACCGGCCCGACCGGGCCGGCGGGCCAGCCGAGCGGCACCGTGACACCGATGGTGCGGTCGTCCGGGATGGCGAGGATCTCTCGGAACGCCGGCTCGGCGACACCGTGGAGCGTGGTGAAGGCTGCTCCCAAGCCCAGCGCCCTGGCCGCCACGACCAGGTTCTGGGCCGCGGCGAAGATCGCCGAGTACATGAACGTCTCGCGCGGCGCGTGCTCCGGGTAGATGTTGGCGCCGCAGACCACGATGATGACCGGCACCTGTGCGAAGGTCGCGGCGAGGTTCTTGGCGCCCCGAAGCGTGCGCCGGTCGGTCTCGTTCCCCGGATCGGGCATCGACTCCACCCGTCGAACGAACCCAGCTAGCGCCTCGCCGAGTCGCGCCCGCTGCTCGGCGTCCTGGACCACGACGAAGTCCCAGCCCTGGCTGTTGTTCCCGCTCGATGCTCGGGTGGCGGCCCACAGCACCTTGTCGAGCAGGTCGGCCGGCACCGGATCGGGTTGGTAGAAGCGCATCGCCCGGGCGGTGCCCATCGCTTCGAAGACATCCATCGGGCGATCATGGCCGATGACCGATGCGGTGACCGAAACGGCAGCGGGACGTGACATCCTCGGCGGCCGATGACGACGTTCCTGCTCGGCCACCGCCCGCTCGTCGGACCCATGAGGTCGCAACCAGTCGTCGACGAGCCTCTCGCCCTGTGGCCATGACGTCGGGGCTGATCATCGGGCGCTTCTGCCCACCGCACCTCGGCCACAGCCACCTCATCCGCAGCGCGACGGCGCAGGTGGACACGCTGGTGGTCTTCGTCAACACCCGCGAGGGCGAGCCGATCCCCGGGGAGCTGCGCGCTGGCTGGCTGGCCGACCTGCACCCGGAGGCGGTGGTGGTGGAGGTGCGCCACGACCTCGCGACCGACTTCGACGACCCGGACCTCTGGGACCAGTGGATGGCGCTCCTGCGCGGGCACTGGCCGCTGGAGGAGGGGCCGGACGTCATCTTCTCCTCCGAGGGCTACGGCGGCGAGCTGGCCCACCGGTTCGGTGCCGAGTCGGTGGCGGTGGACCCCGAGCGCGCCACCGTCCCGATCAGCGGCACGCAGATCCGCGAGGCACCGCTCGATCACCTCGACCGCCTTGCTCCACCCGTGCGGGCCTGGGTCGAGGTCTGGGCGCGCCGCCATCGCCCCGCCACACCGGCGTGACGGGGGCGCGGTCGAACGGAAGGGCGGCTACTTGTTCGGCTGCGGGGTGAGCCGTAGGTAGGGCTTCACGGCAATCCAGCCCTTCGGGAACTTCTCCTTGGCCACCTCGTCGGTGACCGACGGCATGATGATGACGTCCTCACCGTCCTTCCAGTTCACCGGCGTCGACACCGAGTAGCCGGCCGACAGCTGCAACGAGTCGATGACGCGCAGGATCTCGTCGAAGTTGCGCCCTGCCGACTGCGGGTAGGTGATGGTGAGCTTGACCTTCTTGTCCGGCCCGATGACGAAGACGGTGCGCACGGTGACCGTGTCACTGGCGTTCGGGTGGATCATGTCGTACAGATCGGCGACCTTGCGCTCCGGGTCGCCGATCATCGGGAAGTTGACGGCGGTGCCCTGTGTCTCGGCGATGTCGGCTTCCCACTTCTCGTGGTCCGCGATGGAGTCGACCGACAGGCCGATCACCTTCACGTTGCGCTTCTCCCACTCGGGCTTCAGCTTGGCGACGTAGCCGAGCTCGGTGGTGCACACCGGCGTGAAGTCCTTCGGATGGGAGAACAGGATGCCCCAGCTGTCGCCCAGCCAGTCGTGGAAGCTGATCTCCCCCTGCGTGGTGGGGGCAGTGAAGTCGGGTGCTTCGTCACCCAGTCGAACGGCCATGGTTGCCTCCTGGCATCGGGGGTTTGGTCGAGCTTGCGTCGGTTCCGGCCCCAGTCTGCCCGAAAGCCGACCTGTTTTGTCAAGATTCTCGGTTTGGCATCCTGACACCATGCACGATGATGAACGGGCCACGGTCGTACGCCTCAGTCGCCGCCTCGTGCTCGACGGCCTGTGCGTCGGCACGGCGGGCAACGTGAGCGTGAGGGTGGCGGAGGGCGTGCTGATCACGCCGAGTGGCCTGGACCCAGAGCGCCTCACGCCGGACGACGTGTGCTTCGTCGATGCCGACGGCCGGGTCGTCGAGACGAGCCGGGAGCCATCGTCGGAGCTGGCCATGCACCTGGCCGTCTACCGGGTGAGCGACGCGGCAGCGGTGGTCCACACCCACTCGCCGTTCGCGACGGCGCTGTCGACGACGCACGCCGAGCTGCCCGCCATCCACTACTCGATCGCCCCGCTGGGCGGCACGATCCGGGTGGCGCCCTACGCGCTCTTTGGCACTGACGCGCTGGCCGCCAACCTTGCCTCGGCACTCGGCGACCGCTCGGGGGCGATCCTGCAGAACCACGGCACCGTCACGATCGGACGCACGGCGCCGGAGGCGTACGACCGGGCGGTGCTCCTGGAGTGGCTGTGCGCGCTGTACTGGCGGGCGCTGCAGGCCGGCAATCCCCGGATCCTCACCGAAGGTGAGCTGGCGGAAGCGACCGCGCAGTTCCGGACGTTGCGCTACGGCGAAGGCTGAAGCTGGGACGAGCCGGGCTTCATCGACGGGCCTTGGTGGCGAGCGGGAAGATCAGCTCGTCACCGGCCACGGCTGCTACCGCACCGGAGCGCTCGTCGTCGGAGAGGCCGCAGTGGTGCTCCGCCGCGTCGAGCGTCGAGACGAGCAGATCGAGGTCGCCCGGGGTGCAGAACCCGTGCACGCCGGGCGTGCTGAGGGCGAAGTCGATCCCCCGGCCGATGTCGGCAGGCTCGGACCACGGCTCGTACCAGCTCGTGGCGAACATCTCACCCTCCCCCCACGGTCGGCGGGCGACGGCCTTGATGGCCATCACGCCCACCTCGCGGCTGCTGCACTCGTCGAGCAGGGCTTCGGCCGCCGCCCGGTAGACCGGGTCGGCCCACACACGGGGGTAGACCGGGAACATCACCGTGTCGAGGTCCCACCGGCGCAGGGCCTCCAGGTGAGCCGCCGGCGCGCCGAGGTCGTGGCCCGTGATGCCCACGAACCGTGTCAGCCCCTCGTCGCGCGCCGCGAGGATGGCCTCGGCCGCCTCGACGCGCTCATCGAGGACATCGAGCCCCGTCACGCCGTGGAGCTGGTAGAGGTCGAAGTGATCGGTGCCGAGCAGCTCCAGCGATTCCTCCAGCTGAGCCCGCACACCGTCGGCGCCACGTCGGTGGGTCTTGCAGGCCACGAACAGCTCGTGGCGCGCGGCGGGCAGCAGCGGGCCGACGTTGCGCTCGGCCGCGCCGTACGACGGGGCGATGTCGAGGTGGTTCACCCCCCGCTCGAGCGCCAGGCGGAACCCGACCTCGGCCTCGGCGGGGGAGCAGCGGGCGAAGGCGGCCCCGCCGAGGATGGCAACGGTGCTCTCGTGGCCGGTGCGGCCGAGACGGCGATGCTCCATCAACCCATGCTGCCCGACGGCGCCGACGGCTGCGCAGGAGCCTGACGATCCCGGGCTGCCAGCGTGGCGGCCGCCAGCGCGACGACCGCCGCGGTGCCGGAGACGCTCACCACGCCGGCCATGCCCCACGTCGCGTACGCAGCACCTCCCAAGGCCACGCCCGCGGCGCGTGCCGCGGTGCCGACGGCGTTGTTCAGGCCCACCACGGCACCCCGGCTGGACACCGCGACCTCCGTCACCAGGGCGATGTTCGAGACGAACGCGAACTCGAAGCTGCCGAGGAAGGCGACGAGCACGAGCACGCCGATCACCGTTCTTCCTCCGGTCAGCGGCAGCAGGACGAGGGCCACGAGCATGATGACCAACCCGACCCGCACGGCCCGATGCTTGCCCCATCGATCGCTGCGCAGGGCGGTCAGTGAGCTGCCGGCGAGCTCGACGAGCGCCCCCAGCACGGAGACCACGCCGATGGCGCCGACCGGGAACCCGAAGTCGTCCTCCAACCACGCGCCGTAGGAGACGAAGATGCACATGGACGCCAAGGCGATCGCCCAGGACGTCACGAGCACGGCCCAGCCGTTCGCGGGCAGGCGGAGCGGAGTGCGGGTCGCGGCCCGGTGAGGGCGGTCAGCGGGAAAGGCCCGGGCCAACACCATCGCCACCATGAGGTTGGCGGCGGCCAGCACGACGAAGGGAGTCCACCACGCAACCCAGCCGACGAGGACCGCGGCAACGGGGGCGACCACGAGGAGCGCGACGGCCCAAGCGGTCTCGTAGATGCCGATGGATCGGGCTCGCCGCTCGAACGACACCCGCTCGCCGATCCATGTCTGCCCCGACGTCGTGAACGCGGCGACACCGGCGGAGGTGAGGGCGAACCCGAGGCCGAACATCGCCGGGTTGGCACCGACGGGCGAGAGCGCACAGCCGACAACCACCACCAGCAACCCGCCCACGAGCCATCGACGCTCGCGGCCGCGGTCCAGGTCGCGGCCCACCGCCAACGACGAGAGCCCGGCCAGCTCGCCGAGCCCCGCCATACGGCTCATCGTGGCCACGTCCGCGCCCATGCCTCGGCCGATCGCAGGAAGGAAGGGATACACCCAGCGCATGGCGGCGTTGGCCGCCACCTTCGATGCGGTGAGCCCGAGGACCGTCCGGTCGACGTCGGTCCTCGGGCTCGCTCCGTCGGAGCCCGAGACGGGAACCCGGGTCAGTGGTTGCTCACGAGCAGCTCAACTTCGTCTGCGCCTTGTCGATGCTGGTGTTCAGCTCCTTGCCCGGCAATGGCTGCACCGGCGATCTTCGTACGCATCGTGGTTCTCCCTGCGAGTGTCTCGGCCGATCAGTGTGTCGCGAGCGCGCGGCTGTCGTCGTCATCTTGATCGGGTGATCGGCAACCGTAGCCCGGCTGGAACTCAGCATCCCCCGTCTCGTTCGAACGCTCCCGTACCCTCCGCCCGGCGGAGCCTCCTGGGAGGTCGTTGCCGCTCGTGCCCGTGCGCCGTGTCCAGCTCCTCATGGTTGCCGCTGCCGTCATGGTCCTCTGCGGGCTCGGTGCACCGTCACTGGGTGCCGTCGTCCGCGGCGCTCCGATCGCGCTGGCCCGCGTGCGGTTCGTCCCCGACGTGACGTTCGCTCCGGTCGCCGATGCCGCCTCGACGACGACCGCGACGACGACCACGACCGCTCGAGCGGATCCAGCGCCGACCGTCGCTCCGATGCGGCCTCGGCCGCTGTTGGTGATCAGCGACTCGGTCGTGCTTGGCGCGAAGGACGCTCTGGCTCAGCGCCTGCCGGGCTGGCCGATCGTGGTCGACGGCCGCCCGGCGCTGACCGTGAAGCAGGCTGAGGCGGAGCTGACAAGCAAGGGACAGCCGGTGGCTCCGACCGTGGTGGTGGCGCTCGGCTACAAGTCGCTGTGGGAGCGACATCGTCGCAACTACGACCGGTGGGCTGCCCAGTTCGACCAGCAGGCGGACCAGCTGGTGACAACCCTGCGGGGTCTCGGGGCCACGCAGATCGTGTGGGTCACGGTGCGGGAGCTGGACGCGTCGATCGTGCCCGGCGGTTGGAAGACCCAGCTCGGGCGGTACGGCTGGTTCTTTCCCTACGTCAACGAACGTTTGGAGGCGCTCGTGCAGCGCAACGCCGACGTGCGCCTGGCCGACTGGTCGAGCGTCGCGCAGCGCCCCGGCATCACCCGCGACGCGATCCATCTCAACGACGAGGGGGCGCGGTTGATGGCCGATGTGATCGCGACGGCCGTCACCGCCTGACCGGCGCCAGCGTCAGGCCGCCGTGAACCCGATGTGCAGCTCCTTCAGCGCGCGCAGGCAGAAGTTCGGCGCGTGGCGGAAGTCGTTGGCGCCTTCGATGAGCCAGAGGTCGTCGATGCGCTCGACGAAGGCCTGGAAGCCGAGCAGCAGCTCCCGGCGGGCGAGAGGCGCGCCCAGGCAGAAGTGCGTGCCCGCCCCGAAGGCAAGGTGGGAGCGGGCGTTGTCCCGGCCCAGGTCGAGCTCGGCCGGGCAGGCGAAGTGCCGCTCGTCCCGGTTGGCGGCCGCGTAGCGCACGTTGATGATCGAACCGGCTGGGATCGTGACGCCGTGCAGCTCGATGTCGACGGTGGTGACACGGAAAAGCCCTTGCACCGGACCCTCGAGGCGGAGCACCTCCTCGACGAAGGTGGGCAGCAGCTGGGCCGGATCCTCCTTCAGCCTTCGCCAGGCGTCGGGGTGCTGGGCCAGCAGCATGATGCCGGCCGACAACGCGTTGGTGCTGGTCTCGGAGCCGCCGACGAAGGTGTCCGCCATCATCTCTGCGTGCAGCTCCTCGTCGGTGAGCGTGCGGCCCCACGCCGCCACCTCGGTGTTGACGATGTCGCTCAGGAGGGTGTCGTCGGGCTCGCGGCGCAGCCGCTCGAAGATCGGCTGGAAGTAGTGCTGTGCCTCGATCTCCATCTCGGTCGACCAGATGGCCTCCTCCTCGGTCTGCATCATCCCGAGTCGCTGGACCCAGGCGTCGGTCCAGGCCTTGATGCGCCAGATGTCCTCCTCGGGCGCGCCCATCTGATGTCCGATCACGATGAGTGGGAGCGGCACGGCGAACTGGCGCACCCAGTCGCAGCGGCCCTCGTCGACGAAGCCGTCGATGAGGCGGTGGGCGAGCGCCTCGACGAACGGGTCGAGCAACTTGATCTTGGCGGGGCGGAAGGCGTGGTCGAACAGGGCGCGCATCTGGCGGTGCTCGGGATCGTCCCGACCGGCCAGTGTCGGCGCCGGCACCCAGCCCTTCTCCTGATAGAGGGCCATGACGCGCTTGGCCCGGTCGATGTCCTCCGGTCGCTGGGA
>CAZTVJ010000305.1:0-8694 GCA_964616935.1 uncultured Acidimicrobiales bacterium
GGACCGCTCCGGTAGTCGCCCCACTCGGCCGTGTCACTGATGCTGTGCCGCATCCAGTTGAGACCGCCCTCGTACATGAGGTCGACGATCAGCTTCACCTCGTGGAGGCACTCGAAGTACGCCATCTCGGGCTGGTAACCCGCGTCGACGAGCGTCTCGAAGCCGGCCTGCACGAGCGCGGTCAACCCGCCGCACAGCACGACCTGCTCTCCGAACAGGTCGGTCTCGGTCTCCTCGGTGAAGGTCGTCTCGATCACGCCGGCCCGACTGCCACCGATGGCATCGGCGTAGGACAGCGCCAGGTCGCGTGCCTTGCCCGACGCGTCCTGCTCCACGGCGATGAGGCAGGGGACGCCGCCACCCTCGGTGTAGGTGCGACGCACGAGGTGACCGGGGCCCTTCGGGGCGATCATGATGACGTCCACACCGGCCGGCGCGACGATGCGACCGAAGCGGATGTTGAACCCGTGGGCAAACGCCAGCGCGTCGCCCGGCTGCAGGTTCGGGGCGACGTCGTCCTCGTAGATCCGCTTCTGCTCGGTGTCGGGCAGCAACAGCATCACCACGTCGGCCTCGGCCGCCGCCGCCGCGATGGGCAGCACGCGAAGGCCGGCGGCCTCGGCCTTGGCCACCGAGCCCGAACCCTCCCGCAGACCGACGCGCACGTCAACCCCGGAGTCCTTCAGGTTCAATGCGTGGGCGTGGCCCTGGGAGCCATACCCGATCACGGCCACCTTGCGCCCGAGGATGATGGAGCGGTCGGCGTCGGCTTCGTAGTACACGGTGGCGGGCATTCAGCTGGCCTTTCCCTTGATGGTGCGAAGGCGTGAGTCACGGACGAGCTTGGGCAGCGCCACACGACCGGTGCGCTGCAGCTCCACGATGCCATAGCCCCGCAAGAGCTCTTCGAAGTCGTCGAGCTTGTCGGGGTGGCCTTCGAGCGACACGGTGATGGCATCGGCACCGACGGCCAGGATCTTGCCTTCGAAGATCTGCACCAGCTCGACCACCTGGCCGCGCACCTCGGCCGGGGCCCGGACGGTGGCCAGCAGCAGCTCGCGCTCCACCGCCGTACGCGGTTCCAGCTCGCTGATCTTCACGACGTTGATCAGCTTGAACAGCTGCTTCACGATCTGCTCGAGCGGGGCGGACTCGGCGTCCACGACGATGGTGAGGCGACTGAAGCGGTCGTCCTCGGTGGGGGCGACGGCGAGGGAGTAGATGTTGTAGCCGCGCCGGGCGAACAGCGACGCCACCCTGGCCAGCACGCCAGCCTTGTTCTCCACGAGCACCGACAGGATGTGGTGCGTCGCCGGGGACGTGTCCACGGACTGCATGCTCATCGAAGGTGCTCCTTGTCCTGGCTGGGATGCAGGACGACGTCGTCGTTGGAGAAGCCGGCCGGCACCATCGGGAACACCTTCTCGCGGGCGTCCACCCGGAACTCCAGCACGACGGGCCGGTCATCGATCTCGTTGGCCTTGTCGATGGCGGGCTGGACCTCCTCGGGCGACTCGACCCGCATGGCGATGCAGCCCATGGCCTCGGCCCACTTCACGTAGTCGGGGAGGTCGGGCGAGAGGTACACCTCGCTGTAGCGCTCGTCGTAGAACATCTCCTGCCACTGGCGCACCATGCCGAGGTAGGAGTTGTTCAGGATCGCCACCTTGATCGGGATGCGCTCGGTGGAGGCCGTCACCAGCTCCTGGGCGGTCATCTGGAAGCAACCATCCCCGTCGACGGCCCACACGGTGCGGTCCGGCCGGCCGACCTTGGCGCCGATGGCGGCCGGGACCGAGAAGCCCATCGTGCCCAGGCCACCTGAGTTCACCCAGGTGTAGGGGTGGTCGAACTTCCAGTACTGCGACGACCACATCTGGTGCTGGCCGACGCCCGACACCAGGATCGTCTCGGGCGGCGCCGAGTCCCGGAGGACCTCGAGGCAGTACTGCGGCTTCAAGGCGTCGCCGGGCAGGGAGGGCTCGTACGCAAGTGGGTACTGCTCTCGCCAGCCGCTGATGCGGCTCTTCCACGCGGAGGTGTCCGCCTGCACCTGGCCGGCGGCGAGCAGCTTGCGGAGCTCGACCACCAGCTCCTCGATCACGAGCCGGCAGTCCCCCACGATCGGGACATCGGGCCGGCGGACCTTGCCCTGCTCGGCCGGGTCGATGTCGACGTGGATGACCTTGGCCTCCGGCGCGAACGTCGACACCTTGCCCGTGATCCGATCGTCGAACCGCGCCCCGAGGGCGACCAGGAGGTCGGCCTTCTGCAGCGACGTGATGGCCGTGGCGTTGCCGTGCATGCCGGGCATGCCGAGGCACAGCGGATGTGAGTCGGGAAAGGCACCACGAGCCATGAGCGTCGTCACGACGTGGATGTCGGTGAGCTCGGCCAGCTCGCGCAGCGCCTCGGCGGCTCGGGCCTTCATGATGCCGCCGCCGACGTAGAGGATCGGCCGCTCGGAGGCGAGGATGAGCCGGGCCGCCTCCTTGATCATGCGGGGATGGCCCCGCAGCGTCGGCTTGTAGCCCGGCAGGTCCACCGAATCGGGCCAGTACCAGTCCATCGTCGCCTGCAGCACGTCCTTGGGTACATCCACCAGGACCGGGCCCGGGCGGCCGGTGGTGGCGATGTGGAACGCCTCCCGGATGGCCGTCGGCAGGTCTTGCGCACTCATGACCAGCTCGTTGTGCTTGGTGACCGAGCGGGTGATGCCGACGGTGTCGCACTCCTGGAATGCGTCGGTGCCGATGGCCCCGGTCGGCACCTGCCCCGTGATCGCCACCATCGGGATGGAGTCCATGTAGGCGTCGCACAGGGGCGTAACGAGGTTCGTCGCCGCCGGGCCGCTCGTGACCAGCGCGACCCCCGGGCGGCCGGTGACGTGGGCGTAGCCCTCGGCCATGTGGCCGGCACCCTGCTCGTGGCGGACGAGGACGTGGCGGATGGCGGAGTCCAGCAGGGGGTCGTAGGCCGGCAGGATGCAGCCGCCGGGCAGGCCGAACACCACTTCGACGCCCTCCATCTCGAGGCTCTTGATGAGGGCTTGCGCTCCGGTGAGCTTCATGCGATTGCTCCTGGGTGGATGTCGGGCGAAAAACAACAACGACCTCCCGGCGAGGGAGGTCGAGGACGCACGCGGCGAGTGCCGGGTGCGTCTAGGTCACTACGAGGAGGAGGGACGTCGTCGCCATCGGGACGCCATTGTGGTCGCGTTGTCGCCGTTTGGCAACCCGGCCCTGTCAGCGCCCGAAGTCCGGCGCCACGATGCGGTTTCCCGCACCCTCAGGCCGGATCTCGGCTGCCGCGAGCCGGGCGTCGTCGGCCAGGCCCGCATTGCCGAGGCGCCCGAGCACCGCGAGGATGGCAACCTCATGCCCACCTCCAGCCCAGGGTTCTTGAACACCCGCGCCAACCTCATCGCCAAGGCCAAGCCGCTGCTCGAGTCCGACGAAATCGTCGCCCACGTCGTTCGGGGCATGGAGGGACCCAACCGGTGGGTCGGGGTGGCGATCGCGTTCGCCGTGGCTTTCGCCGCGGCGGGCTTCCTGCGGGTGCCGTTCTTGGCGTTCGCCCTCTTCATCGTGCTGTTCACGTCGCTCTACCCACGGCGACTCGTGCTGGCCACCGATCGATCGCTGGTGGTGCTGCAGGGCGGGCGGTGGCGGTGGACGCCGCGCAAGGTGCTCGATCGTCTGGACATCGAGACCAAGATCGGCCCGCTCAAGGGGTTCTGGCGCTACGCGACCTTGGGCACGCGGCGCGTGTACATCGCGCCGCGCTCCTACACCGAGGTGCAGGCCGCCGACGCCGACGTCGACGCGGCCTGAGCAACCCGCCTCAAGACGGCTCAGATCGGGCCATCAGATCGGATTGGTGATCGCTCCCCGTTCGGCGCCGCCGACCAGGCGGGCGTACTTGGCGAGCACGCCGGACGTGTAGCGCGGCGGCTGCTGCACCCAATTCACCCGGCGGCGGGCCAGCTCGGCGTCGTCGACGATCAGGTCGAGCCGCTTGGCGTGCACGTCGACGACGACGCGATCACCGTCGGCCACGAACGCGATCGGCCCCCCGTCGACGGCCTCGGGAGCGACGTGGCCGATGCAGAAGCCCCACGTCCCACCGGAGAAGCGTCCGTCGGTGATGAGCGCGCAGTCCGAGCCGCGCCCCGCGCCCTTCAGCGCGCCGGTGACGGCGAGCATCTCCCGCATGCCCGGACCACCCTTGGGCCCCTCGTAGCGGATGACGAGCACCGTGCCGGGTTGGATGGCCCCGCCCAGGATGGCCTCGAGCGCGGCCTCCTCACGCTCGAAGACGCGGGCCACGCCCTCGAACCGCAGCTGGTCCTGGGTGAGGCCTGCCACCTTCACGACCGAGCCCATCGGGGCCAGGGAGCCGCTGAGGATGATGATCCCGCCCTCGTCGTGCAGCGGAGCATCGAGGGGATGGACGACCACGCCGTCCGGGGGCGGAGGGTCGAGGAGGTCGAGGTTCTCGGCCACGGTTCGCCCGGTCACCGTCATGCAATCGCCGTGCAGCAAGCCGGCGTCCAGCAGGTGCCGCATGACCACTTGCATGCCGCCCACGGCGTCGAGGTCGCTCATGTGGAACTTCCCGCCCGGCTTCATGTCTGCGATGTGGGGCACCCGTGCTGCGATGCGGTTGAAGTCGTCGAGTGCCAGCTCGACCCGGGCCTCGTTGGCGATCGCGAGCAGGTGGAGCACGGCGTTGGTCGAACCGCCCAGGGCGTTGACGACGGTGATGGCGTTCTCGAAGGCCTCCTTGGTGAGGATGCCGCGCGGTGTGAGACCCAGCTCGAGCATCCGCACCACCGCCCGGCCGGCCTCGCGGGCATCGTCCTCCCGCCGGCGGTCGACGGCCGGGGGTGACGCCGAACCGGGGAGGCTGAGACCGAGCGCCTCGGCCGCGGACGCCATGGTGTTCGCCGTGAACATCCCGGCGCACGCCCCCTCGCCCGGGCAGGCCCGGCGCTCGATCGCCCCGAGCTCTTCCTCGGTGATCGTGCCCGCCGCGCACGCGCCGACCGCCTCGAACACGCTCACGATGTCGAGCGCCACGCCGTTGTGGTGGCCGGGCATGATCGAGCCGTTGTAGACGAACACCGACGGCAGGTCGAGGCGGGCCGCGGCCATCAGCATGGCCGGGATGCTCTTGTCACACCCGGCGAGACCGACGAAGCCGTCGAAACGTTCCGCATGCATCACCGTCTCGACCGAGTCGGTGATCACCTCGCGCGACACCAGCGAGGCGTGCATGCCCTCGTGGCCCATCGAGATGCCGTCGGACACGGTGATCGTGCAGAACTCGAGGGGGAAGCCACCCGCCTCGCGCACGCCCTCCTTCGCCCGCTCGGCCAGCTTGCGCAGCGTGAGGTTGCACGGCGTCACCTCGTTCCACGACGACGCCACGCCGATCTGGGGCTTGACCCAGTCGTCGTCACCCATGCCGACGGCGCGCAGCATCGCCCGCGCAGGCGCCTTCTGCATGCCGTCGGTGACGTCCTGCGACCGGAGCTTGAGGGAGCGTTCAGGCATGGGCTGAACCTACCCCGCCTGCCGCTCGGCCCACCTCGTCCCGTAGGGTCGCCCGTCGTGGCTGCCGTCATCGAAGCGCTCGACGTGGTGAAGCGCTTCGGCACCACCACGGCGCTCGGCGGTGCCACGCTCCAGATCGGTCGAGGTGTCACCGGGCTCGTCGGGGCGAACGGTGCCGGCAAGACGACGCTGCTCGGCCTGGTCCTCGGGCTCTCCCGACCCGACGCCGGCGAGCTGCTGGTGCTCGGCATGGATCCCGTGCACGCGGGGCCCGAGGTGCGAGCGCTCGTGGGCTACTCGCCCGAGCACCACAACCTGCCACCGGACGTTCGTGCCGTCGACCTGGTGGCCCACCTCGCCGAGGTCCACGGTCTCCCCCGGCGCCACGCCATCTCCCGCGCCAGCGACGCTCTCTGGCAGGTCGGTCTGGGCGAGGAGCGCTTCCGCGCCCTCGGCACGATGTCGACCGGGCAGAAGCAGCGGGTCAAGCTGGCTGCCGCCTTGGCCCACGATCCCCGTCTGCTGCTGCTCGACGAGCCGACGGACGGCCTCGACCCTGTCCAGCGCGACGACATGCTCGCTCTGGTGCGCCGCATCGGTACCGAGTACGGCATCGACGTGGTGCTCTCGTCGCATCTGCTCGACGAGGTCGAGCGTGTCTGCGACGGCGTCGTCATCCTCGGGGAGGGACGCGTCCTGGCCGCGGGCCCGCTCGACGACCTCCGCGCCCGCGTCGGGGGCTGGGAGGTCGAGGTGGACCGTGACAGCGACCTCCTCGGTGCCGCCCTGGTGCGCGTCGGAGCTTCGGTGCAGCAGAGCCACGTGCTCCTGCGGGTCGACGGCATCGACTCGACCGATCCCATCCGCGACGCCGTCGCCGACCTCGGACTCGGCCTCGTTCGCCTCCAGCGCCGGCGCCTCTCGCTCGAGGACGTCTTCCTGGAATCGGGCGTGTACGGAGACCCGCGCATCGCGAGCACAGCCTCGTGAGCGCAGCACCCGGCGATGCCCGCATCTTCGACCGCGGCTATCGCCCCTACGACGGGCCCCGGCTGGGGCGCGCCGGGGCCATCCGCAGCCTCATCCGGGCGACGGGCCAACGCGTTATGGGCCTGAAGCGCCCGGCCCGCACCAAGATCCTGCCCTTTGCCGCCGCCATCGTCGCCTTCGTCCCGGCGCTCGTGTTCGTCGGTGTCGCCGCGCTCATCGACGATCCCGAGGTGCGGTCGCAGGTCATCCCCACCTACGGCGAGTACTACGGCTTCGTCGTCTCCGCGCTCATCCTGTTCGCCGCCTTCGTCGCGCCCGAGGCGCTCTGCCCCGACCGCCGCTCCGGCCTGCTCGGTCTCTACCTGGCCTCACCGCTGACGCGAGAGAGCTACCTGGCGGCCAAGGTGGTGGCCGTCATGGGTCTGCTGGCCATCGCCACGATCGGTCCGCTGCTGTTGATGCTCGTGGCGTTCGTCCTCCAGGGCCTCGGCCCGGACGGTCCCATCGAGGTGGCCAAGCTGCTCATCCAGATCGTCGTCGCCGGAGCGATGGTGGCCGGCGTCTACGCCGCGGTCTCGCTCGGCTTGTCGAGCCTCACCGATCGCAAGGCGTTCGCATCGGGCGCCGTCCTGCTCCTCTTGCTGGTCACCAGCGCAGTCACGGGCGCGCTCGTGAACGGAGTGGGCGCGCCGGAGTGGTTGCTCGCCTTCAACCTCGCCGGTTCGCCGTTCGAGCTGGTGCAGCGGATCTACGGCGGCGTCGGCGATCTCGTCGAGACCCCGACCTGGGTGCTGTGGATGGTGAACCTCGGCTGGATCGTGCTCGGTTTCGGCGTCACGTGGTGGCGCTACCGGCGCCTGGTGGTGACCCGGTGACACCACTGCCGCCGCCCGTCCCAGCACCCCTGGCGCCTGCTCTGGCCACCGGACCGGCGCCCTTGATCCGCCTCGATCACGTGTCGAAGTGGTTCGGCGACGTCGTGGCCGTGTCCGACGTGAGCTGCGTGATCGGCCCTGGGGTGACGGCGCTGCTCGGGCCGAACGGCGCCGGCAAGTCCACCGTGCTGCGGTTGCTCGTCGGCCTGGCCCGCCCGTCGCAGGGGCGGGTCGAGGTGCTCGGCGCCGACCCTCGCCAGGACATCTCGCTGTTCGGCCGCATCGGGCTCGTACCGCAGCAGGAGGGCCTCTTCGACCCCATGACCGCTCGCCAGTTCGTGACGGCGGCGGCTCGCCTGCTGAAGGTGCCCGACCCGGCCGACGCGGCCGACGCCGCGCTCGCCGTCGTCGAGCTCGACCCGACGGACCAACGGCCGGTCAAGGCGCTGTCGAAGGGAAACCGCCAACGCGTCAAGGTCGCCGCGGCGCTCGTCCACGACCCGGAGATCCTCGTGCTCGACGAGCCACTCAACGGCCTCGACCCGCGCCAGCGCCTCCACCTGATCGACCTGGTCCGTCGCCTGGGCGCCCGTTCCGACCGCGCCGTCGTCGTGTCCAGCCACGTCCTCGACGAGGTGGAGCGCTTCGGCTCGCGGATCCTTGTCATCGCGCAAGGCCGCCTCGCCGCGGAAGGTGACTTCCGGGCCATACGCGACCTCATGGACGACCGGCCTCATCGCCTGCGCCTCGTCAGCACCCACGCGGCTGACCTGGCTGCGAGCCTCCTACGCGACGGGCTCGTCACGGGCGCCCGGGTCGTCTCGCCCGACCACGCGGAGGTCGAGACGGACGACATCCACCGCTTCCGGCGGGAGGTCGCCGTCGCCGCTCGCGACCTCGGCGCTCCCCTCGACGAGCTCGTGCCGCTCGACGACGACCTCGACAGCGTGTTTCGCTACCTGGTGGGCCGGTGACAGGCACCGTCTACCGCATCGTCTTGCGCACCCAGGCCACCTGGGGGCGGCTGGCCTTCCTCGGGCTGCTGTCGCTGGTCGGCATCGTCGTCGGGCTCGCCATCGGCCTCGGCGACGTGTTCGACCGGCTCGATGCCGGCACGAACTTCGTCAACGCCTTCGGCCTGTCGCTCTACGCGCCGGTGGCCACCCTGGTGTTCGCCAGTGCGGCACTGGGTGATCCCGTCGACGATTCCACGTTGGTCTACCTCTGGCTTCGCCCGGTCCCGAGGTGGCGCATCGGGCTCGGCGCGCTGC
>CAZTVJ010000306.1:0-2287 GCA_964616935.1 uncultured Acidimicrobiales bacterium
TCGACCACCGGGCCGTGCTCGTCGAGGTGGGCCAACGCCTCGGCCGGGCTCGCGCCCGCCAGGACGCGATCGGCCTCGGCGTGCAGCGCCGCGTCCAGGCGGTGGAACTCGGACCACCCGTACTCGTACGCGTCGCGGAGGTCGAGGTCGGCCCCGTTGAAGAACCGAGCCCAGCGCGCGTACCGCTCGGGCCCCACGGCGTCGGGCGTTCCCTCGGCCGCCGGCCCGTACTCGCCGACGAGGTGCCCCCGGAACTCGAGCATCGCGCTCGTCGCGCCGAGCGCCGCGGCGTCGAGGCGAGCCCGGAGCGACTCGGGCGAGCGCGCCACGAGCGCGACGAAGTAGGGCGGGGTCTCCCTCAGCCCACCCCAGACCGAGAGCTGCTCCGCCGCGGTCGCGATCTGCAGCGGGGCCGCGTAGGCGCCCCGCGCCGCCCCGACCGCCAGGCTCTCGCCGTAGCTGTGGAACGCGTCGGGCACGGCCTCCATGCGTTCCGCCAGCGTCGCCCACTGCTCGGGCGTGCTCTTCGGCGTGACGTCGAACACCTCACGCAGCTCCTGCACGGGTGACCCGATGTTGTTGAGGTAGCACTGCGCGTCACCGTGGTCGTGGACCAGCAGCTGCGCCGTGAGCCGTTCGCGCAAGAGCGTTCCGCACCGCCGATCGAGGTCGTCGACCGGCGCATCGCCAAGCACGTTCTCCAGCTCGGCCAGCGTCTGGCGTGCCAGCGCGGCCCGAGCCTGCTCGCCCTCCGGGGAGTAGTCGGTCAGCTCGGCGTCGTGGCCGGGCGCGCCGACGAACGTCGCCGCGATCGGGTCGAGCACGTAGTAGGCCTCCGCGTAGCGGTCGGCCAGGTCCCGCACGGTGCCCATCGTCAGGGCTTCGCTGCGATGCGGGCCTGGAGCGCGGCAAGCCGCTCCTGGAACCATGGCTGCCGGGTGGACCAGACCTGCGGCTCGATCTCCCGGTCGACGGCGTCCTCATGGGTGGCGATGGACGCCATGTCGCGCAGCGTCTCCTTCGTGCGTATCGACAGCTCCCTCGGCGCGTCCGCCGCTCGGGCCGCCATCTCGTGGGCGGTGGCCGACAACGCGTCGTCCTCCACGCATCGCCACGCCAGACCGACCCGCTCTGCCTGGGTGCCGTCCAGCACCTCACCGAACAGCACGGTGGCGGCCGCGGCCTGGGGGCCGACGGCGCGCTGCAGCATCCAGGTGTGCCCCCCGCCAGGGTGGATGCCCAGCTGCAGGAAGCGGGTGTCGAACTTCGCACGGCGAGCGGCCAGGCGCACGTCGCACACGAGCGCGAGGTTCATGCCTGCGCCGACCGCGGCGCCGTTCACCGCGGCGAGGGTCGGCAGCTCGCATCGCCCGACCCGCAGGAAGCCTTCGTAGATCGTGCGCAGCCCCGGCCCCTCCGCCGAGCCCAGGTTGCCCAGGTTCGCCCCCGCACAGAACGCCGGGGGTGCCCCGGTCACGACGATGGCACCCACCCCGGGGTCGGCTTCGAGAGCGTCGAAGGCCGCCACGATCTCCGCCACCATGGGCTGGGTGAGCGTGTTGCGCTCTCCTGGGTTGTTGAGCGTGACCGTGCCCACTCGGTCCGCGATCCCGACGACGACGAGGTCCATGTCCGGAGTCTTGCATCCACGATCCGTCAAGGCGACGGGGCCACGCCACCGGGATGAGGCACGCCATGGCACGCCGGTCATTGCGGCTCAGCCCTCGTGCAGGCCACTCCGCCGAGCGCCTAGGGTCGCCCGATGGGGACGGAGCCCGAGCCGACGCCGCCGCTCCTGGCGGCAACCGTCATCCTGTTGAACGACGGTGCCGAAGGGTTGGAGACGCTGCTCCTGCGCCGTGACGCGCGCGGCGCCTTCGGTGGCATGTGGGTGTTCCCCGGCGGCCGCGTCGACCCCGGAGATGCCGACGACGAGCAGCCCGACGACGAGCTCGTCACGGCCCGGCGCGCCGCCGCCCGCGAGGCGAACGAGGAGGCCGGGCTCGACCTGGAGGCGGCGTTCCTGGTGCCGTTCTCCCACTGGACGCCCCCCGCCATCGCCCCGCGCCGGTTCGCCACCTGGTTCTTCGTCGCCCCGACACCAGACGGCGACGTCGTCGTCGACGGCACCGAGGTGCACGACCACACCTGGATCGCTCCCGCAGCAGCCTTGCGCCGCCACGCCGGCGGCGACCTTCAGCTGGCGCCCCCGACGTGGGTGACGCTCAGCCAGCTCCAGGCCTTCGAGCGCACCTCCGAGGTGCTGGCAGCCGCAGCGGCAAGATCA
>CAZTVJ010000307.1:0-3760 GCA_964616935.1 uncultured Acidimicrobiales bacterium
GGCTTCGACCCGCCCGGCGGCTTTCTCTCCATCGGGCAGGCACTGATCAACTCCTTCGCCATCGCCATCCCGGCCACGGTGCTGCCGATCCTGATGGCTGCTGCAGCCGCCTACGCCTTCGCCTGGATGAAGTTCCCCGGCCGCAACTGGATCTTCATCCTCGTGGTGGCGCTGCTGGCCGTGCCCTTGCAGATGGCGCTCGTGCCGCTGCTGCAGCTCTACACCGGGGGCGCGTCGCTCGGCATCTTCGGGTTCGAGATCCCTGTCTTTCCCGACCTCGACCTGAACAACAAGCCGATCGCGGTGTGGCTGGCCCACACCGGCTTCGGCCTGCCACTGGCCATCTTCTTGCTCCACAACTACATCTCGTCGCTGCCGCCCGACATCTTCGAGGCCGCCACCATCGACGGGGCCAATCACTTCACCATCTTCTGGCGGCTGGTGCTGCCGCTCTCGGTGCCAGCGCTGGCGTCGTTCTGCATCTTCCAGTTCCTGTGGGTGTGGAACGACTACCTGGTTGCGTTGATCTTCCTGTCGCAGAACAAGGACGCCAGTCCGCTCACCATCCAGCTCGTGAACCTCGTCACTTCGAAGGGGCAGGGCACCGAGCTCCTCCCAGCGGCCGCCTTCGTCTCGATGGTCGTGCCACTCATCATCTTCTTCTCGTTGCAACGGTTCTTCGTCCGAGGCCTGCTCGCAGGCTCCGTCAAGGGTTAAGGGGGCATCCGAGCCATGGCCAGTGTGAACTTGGAGGACGTGAACAAGGTCTACGACAACGGCTTCCACGCCGTGCAGGACCTCACGCTGGACGTCGCCGACGGCGAGTTCCTGGTCCTCGTCGGCCCATCCGGTTGCGGCAAGTCGACGGCGTTGCGGATGGTCGCCGGCCTGGAGGGGATCAGCTCGGGGAAGATGAGCATCGGCGACCGCGTCGTGAACGACGTGCACCCGAAGGACCGGGACATCGCCATGGTGTTCCAGAACTACGCGCTCTACCCGCACATGACGGTGGCCGACAACATCGGCTTCGCCTTGAAGCTGAAGCGTGTGCCCCGCGAGGAGATCAACCAGCGGGTGAAGGAAGCCGCCGACATGCTCGAGCTGGGGGATTGGCTGGACCGCAAGCCGGGCCAGCTCTCGGGAGGCCAACGCCAGCGAGTGGCGATGGGTCGGGCGATCGTGCGCCGGCCTGCGGTGTTCCTCATGGACGAGCCGCTCTCCAACCTCGACGCCAAGCTCCGCGTCCAGATGCGAGCAGACATCGCCAAGCTGCAGCGCAACCTCGGTGTCACCACGATCTACGTCACCCACGACCAGGTGGAAGCCATGACCATGGGTGACCGGGTTGCCGTGATGCGCAAAGGCATCCTGCAGCAGGTCGCCGCCCCCCAGGTCCTCTACGACACCCCCGAAAATCTGTTCGTCGCCGCGTTCATCGGGTCGCCGGCCATGAACCTGCTCGAGGCCCGCTTGGAGGCGGACGGCGACACGCTGTTCGCGGTGATCGGTGAGCAGCGGTTGCGGGTGCCGCCGGCCGTCCTCGCCGCCCGGCCGGGGCTCCGAGCACGGGTCGGCCCCATCATCGGGTTCGGGATACGGCCCGAGAACATGCACGACCCGTCGGACTTCGCCGGGCATCCCGACGACCAGAAGCTGTCGGCCTCGGTGGAGCTGCGAGAGGCGCTCGGCTCCGATCTCATCGTGCACTTCTCCGTCGCTGGCCGCCGGGTCAACGTGGAGGACGTGAAGGAGGGCGGCGAGGAGGGTGCTGAGGTCTCGTTGGCCCAGGCCGGCGAGGCCCCGCTCGTGGCGCGCTTCGACCCTCGCAGCCAGATCAAGGACGGCGAGATCGTTCCGATCGCGGTCGACATGGACCGCGCCCACTTCTTCGACCTGGCCTCCCGCACCGCGATCTGGGACTGAGTCGGGCTTCGTCCCAGCTCCCCTTGGAAACGACCGTCGGCGATGCCCACGACGAGGTGGTCGAGCGCGTGCTCGCCGCCGCAGTGCCTGGCCCAGCCCGCCGACTCGACGAGCGCGACCGCGACGCCTCACTGGCGCGCGCTCGCGTGCATCTCGGCGACGCCTGGGAGGCGATCACCGAGCTGTACGGCGGTGCGTGCGACACCGAGCAGCTGCTGGCTGACCTCCTCCGTCGCGTTCTGGCGGCTGCGGCCGTGCGGCCCGAGGCGCTTCGTCGGCTCGACCACCGACGCGAGATCGAAGCCGACTGGTTCCAGTCCCCCCGGATGATCGGCTACGTCTGCTACGTCGATCGCTTCGCCGGCACACTGGCCGGCATCGAGGACCGACTGGGCTACCTCGCCGAGCTGGGCGTCACCTACCTCCACCTCATGCCGCTCCTGCGCACCCGGGCCGGTGAGAACGACGGTGGCTATGCCGTCATGGACTACCGCTCGGTCGAGCCGCGACTCGGCTCGATGGACGACCTCGCCCACCTGGCCGGGCGTCTCCGGGACCGTGGCGTCAGCCTCTGCGTCGATGTGGTGATCAACCACACCGCGTACGAGCACGAGTGGGCCGTGAAGGCGCGCGCCGGTGATCCCGCGTACCGCGCCTACTACCGAGTGTTTCCTGACCGCTCCCTGCCCGACCGGTACGAGGCGACGATGCGCGAGGTCTTCCCCGAGTTCGCGCCAGGCAGCTTCACCTGGGACCCCGACCTCGAGGGGTGGGTCTGGACCACCTTCCACCGCTACCAGTGGGACCTCAACTACGAGAACCCAGCCGTGTTCGCCGAGATGCTCGACGTGATGCTGCACCTCGCCAACCGCGGCGTCGAGATCCTGCGCCTCGATGCGGTGCCGTTCACGTGGAAGCGGCTCGGCACCGACGGCGAGAACCAGCCCGAAGCGCACCTCCTCCTGCAGGCCTGGCGCGCCCTCGTGCGCATCGCCGCCCCGGCCGTGGTGTTCAAGGCGGAAGCCATCGTGGCGCCCGACCACCTGGTGCCCTACCTCGGTGGCCACGAGCACTTCCGCCCGGAGTGCGACTTCGCCTACAACAACCAGCTCATGGTGCTGTTGTGGAGCTGCCTCGCGACGAAGGAGGTCAGGCTGGCCACGGCGGCCCTGCGCCGCATGAAGCCGCTGCCTCCCTCGACCTCCTGGTGCACCTACGTCCGCTGCCACGACGACATCGGCTGGGCCGTGAGCGACGAGGACGCGGCAGAGGTCGGCTGGACGGGCTTCACCCACCGTCGCTTCCTGGCCGACTTCTACGCCGGGCGGTTCCCTGGGTCGTTCGGGCGTGGTGCCGACTTCCAGGCCAACCCGGACACCGGCGACGTCCGGACCTCGGGCTCGGCCGCCTCGCTCTGCGGTGTCGAGGCCGCGCTCGACACCGGCGACGTGGCGGCGATGGACGCGGCCGTCCGCCGCCTCGTGCTCCTCTACAGCGTGGCGATGAGCTTCGGTGGCGTACCGCTCGTCTACATGGGCGACGAGCTCGCCCTGCGCAACGACCACAGCTACCGGCGTGACGAAGCGCTGCGCACCGACAACCGGTGGATGCATCGGCCGCAGATGGACTGGACCGCAGCCGGGCGCCGTCGCGATCCCGACACGGTCGAGGGCCAGGTGTTCCCGTGGTTCCAGCGCCTCGTCACGGCACGGGTGGGTCTGCCCGCGCTCCACGCTGGCGCGCCGGCCGAGGTGCGGGCGAGCGGGAACGACCACGTGCTGGCGTACCGTCGTCTCCACCCGCGCAGCGGCCCGTTCCTCGCGCTCGTGAACGTCGC
>CAZTVJ010000308.1:0-6116 GCA_964616935.1 uncultured Acidimicrobiales bacterium
CGGCGGCTACACCGCCCGCAGCCCTGACGGCGCCGAGCTCTACCGACCCCCACGCGGCCAAACCTCGACCCAGCGAGTCCACCGCACCCGGGGTCACACTGACCTTGACAACGTCGGGGCCCCACGAAGATGATCGAATTCGCGCGAGTCGCTCACGCCGGGGAGGAGTTGAAGCATGCCCAAGCCTGAACAAGGCAATGTCCAGCTCATGGAGGACCCGGCGGCGCAGCGGCTCTTGCACTCGCACCAGATGGCGCATCTCGCCTACACGTGGACCGACGGCACACCGCGCTGCACGCCGATCTGGTTCCACTGGGACGGTACCGACGTCGTCATGGCCAGCCCGGCCAACGCGCCGAAGGCGCTGGCCCTCACGACGGGCAACGCGGTGGCGGTCACCATCGACTCGCCGGAGTGGCCGTACGACGTCCTCATGCTGCGCGGGCCTGTCCAGGTCGACGAGGTCGAGGGCGTGGCCTCGGAGTACCGAGCTGCCGCGGTCCGCTACTTCGGCGAGGAGCAGGGCAACGGATGGTGCGACCAGCTGCCTGCGGGCATCCGGATGACCCGCGTTCGACTCCGGCCGGCGTGGGTCGGCGTCCTCGACTTCAACGGGATGCGGCGACTGCCTAGCGCTCTCGCCGGCTGACGGGGCGGTGGTCGTCCTTCGTCAGTCGCCCCAGAAGCGCTGCTCCAGGAACGGGTCGCCGTAGATGTGGTAGCCGTTGCGCTCCCGAAAGCCGGGCGCATCCTCGCTGCGCAGCTCCAATCCCCGCACCCACTTCGCCGACTTCCAGAAGTAGAGGTGCGGGATCACCAGCCGGACGGGGCCACCGTGGATGGGTTCGATGTCGTCGCCCCCGTAGGCGTAGGCCACGATGGAGTCGTCGAGCGTGATGTCCTCGAGCGGCAGGTTCGTCGTGTAGCCGTGCTCGGCATGCACCATCACGTGGCTGGCCCCCGACCGAAGGCCGGCCCGCTCGAGGAGGTCGCGGACCCGCACGCCCGTCCAGCTCGTGTCGAACTTCGACCACTTCGTGACGCAGTGGATGTCACGCGTCAGGGTGACGGACGGCAGGGCCCGCAGCGCGTCCAGGTCGAGCGTGAACGCCTGCTCGACCAGGCCGCTCACCTCCAGGCTCCAGCTTCCGGGTTCGTAGGTCGGCACGTCACCCACGTGCAGCACCGGGAAGCGGTCGGTGAGGTACTGGCCGGGGGGCAGGCGCGCCGGGTCGTACCCGCGCGTTGCGACGTCCTTGCGATTGCGCTCGAAGAAGCCCATGACGGAACAGTCTGGCGTCGCCATCGATCCGTTACGCAGGCGGGGCCGGCATCCTCGCTCAGGAGTCGCCAGGCGCGAAGGCGACCAGGAGGATGACGATCGCGAGGAACGCGACGCCCACGAAACCGCAGATGATGCCGGCCAACGCCATCCCCCCGCCGCGCAGCCGACCGTTCGCTTGGCGGATCCGCGACCGTGAGACGAAGCCGAGGACGATGGCGACGACCGACGGGATGAAGCAGAACGTGAAGCCCACGATGCCGCACACGAGGGACGCGATGGCCAGACCATCGGTGTGTGGGGCCGCTTGCGGCGCCCAGCCGGCCGGCCCGCTCGACGCCGGCCACGGGTCGCGGGGCGCAGGCGGCGGGGGCGGGGGCGGGGGCAGGCTGCTCATCTCGACCCCGTCAGGCGGCGCGACCCCGGTTTGGCCATGCGGCCAGCGTACTCGTCCCGCTCGATCCCGGGCCGGGCTCGTTCGGGCCCGCTGACTACGCTCGCCAGCGAACAAGGGGCGAGGAGGACAGGCCCATGAGCAGCTGGTACCCAGGCACGTCGCCGTACCCATCGCCGTACGCGCACTCGCCCGCCGAGCCCTGGCAACGGCCCGGTGGGCCGGCCCGGGCGCTGCGGGTCTTGATCATCTGCACGGCATGCGCCACGGCGTTGCTCATCGTCGCGCTCCTCGCCCGCGAGGCCGCCGGCAACGACTACCGGGAGGGCGCCTCGTCGTTCACCGCGGTCGAGGACGCCGACGCCTTCCTCGCCTTGGCGTCGTTGCTGGTGACCGGTCTGACCATCGCAGTGTTCGTGCTCACCATCGTGTGGCAGTGGCGGCTGGCCAAGAACCACCAGATGCTGGGACGGCCCGACACCACCTTCGGCCCGGGCTGGGCCATCGGCGCGTGGTTCATCCCGCTGGCCAACTTGGTCATCCCGTTCCTGCAGTTCAAGGATCTCTGGAAGGGCTCGGCGTCCGGACTTCCTCGCAACAGCCTCGAGTGGAAGCGCGTGCCCGTCGCATCGATCGTGTGGCTGTGGTGGGCCGTGTTCGCCGTGTCGTACCTCGTCGAGTGGACGACCACCTTCCAGCTGGTGCTGAGCTCCGACGTCTTCAACGACGACCCGCCCGTGGGCGGCCAGATCGCCACCAACGCGCTCCGACTCGTGGCGGCCGTGCTGTTCTGGCTGGTGGTGAAGCGGCTCACCGAGCGCCAGGACCGCGCCGTGGCCGAGGCGGCGGCCGACCGGACGCTGGCGATGGTCGCCCAACCTGGATGGGGCCCGCAAGGCTGGGGCTCGGCACCCGGGGCGCCCGGAACGCCGGCGTGGACGCCCGCAGGCCCGCTGAACCTTCCGGCGGCCGCACCGGTTCCTCCTCCGCCCGATCTCGGCCCGGGGTGGAAGCCCGACCCAACCGGGCGGGGCAGCTACCGGTACTGGGACGGTGCCCGCTGGACCGACCAGGCCGCGGTCGACGGCCAGGCCTTCACCAGCCCCATGTGAGCCTGACGCCCCTTGCTATCGAGACAGTGGCGCCCGGCGGCCGCGACGGGCCGAATCCTCGACGACGTCCTCGGGGACGTCGACCCTCAGCCGCAGCAACGCCGCGCCCAGCGTCTTGCCGAGGTTGTCGCTGCGCAGTGAGCGAGGGCCTCCCCCACCGAGGGCATCGTGCAAGACGAACTTCAACGCGAGGACGTTCGGTGCCTCGAACCGCTCGACGCGGCCCTGCACCAGCTCGCCGAAGTGGGCCCGCACCCGTTCCACCGTGACGACGTCGCGCAACACGTCGTAGGTCGCCTCGTCATCGGCGAAGAGGGTCAGGTCACTGATGTCGCCCTTGTCGCCCGAGCGCACACCGCACAGGTCACGAAGCTGCACCACGGTCACCAACAGGACAGTACCCGTTGATGTTGTCTACGCTCTCGTGGGTGCCCGTTTACCTGGTGCGCCACGCCAAGGCGGGCAGCCGCGCCAGCTGGAAGGGCGACGACCAAGATCGACCCCTCAGCTCCACCGGGCGGGCGCAGTCGGCTCGTCTGGCGAAGTGGTTGGCCAAGGAGCCGATCAGCATCGTGCTGTCGAGCCCCTATGTCCGTTGCATCCAGACCGTCGAGCCCCTCGCGCACCGCCACGACCTGAAGGTGGAGGACGCATCGGCGCTGGCCGAGCACCAACCGCACCGGCCCGTGATCGACCTGCTCGACGGCCTCCCCGACCATGCGGTGCTCTGCACCCACGGCGACATCGCGTTGGCCACGATCAGCGCACTGGCACGACGAGGGCTCGAGGTGGTGGGCCGGTCCGACTTCCGCAAGGGAGCGACCTGGGTGCTGGTGCGCGACGAGAAGGGCTGGACGACTGCCCGGGCCTTCCCGCCCCGCTGAGCCGCGCTTGGCCGCTCAGGCCGCTACAGCGCCCTTGCTCGTCCAGAAGGCGTTGAGCGCGTCCTGCACCTTGAGGTACCAGATGATGTTGCCGATGATCGGCAGCAGGAACCACAAGCCCCACAAGGGGCTGACCGGGCTCTCGCGGCCCTCGCGCTGGTACATCTTCTGGATCTCGCTCGGGATCGTGAACATGAGGACCACAAACAACAGCAGGTAGATGACGATGCCCAGCACCCCACCGATGCCGTCGCCGTTGTACTTCTTCAGGTCCTCGTTGGTGCGGTAGGTCCAGAAGATGCCCCAGATGCCACAGGTGACGATCACGAGCAGGATCGTCAGACCCTTGCTGTAGTAGACGCTCGTCACATCGGCCGGCACCTCGCCTTTGGGTGCGACGTAGAACCCACCGGGGCCGGGAGGCGCGACAGGGGGCGCGGGCGGAGGGGCCGGGACCGGCGCCGCGGCTGCAGGGACGTTCACCACGTCGTCAGGCACTCCAGGAGGGGGCGGCGGAGGCGTGCTGCCGGGAGGCGGGGGAGGTACGTCGGTCATGGCCGGGACGGTAGCAACACCGACGACGTGACGCCCTGGATGTCAGACGCGGGTCAGCTCGACCCGCACGCGCGGGTCGACCAGGCTGCGGTCGACAGCGATGGCGTCGAGGGCCAGGAGCTGCGTCGGCTTGCCCCCGCGCGCCCGGCCGAAGCCCGAGATCTGCGGCGGACCCGACAGACCGAGCACGCCTGCTCCCTGCGCCACGCGCCCTGCCGTCTCGGGGTCTGCCGTGCGCCACGCGAGCCGACCCATCACCTCGGGCGGCTCCCAACCCGCCGCCTCTCGCTGCGCAAGATCCTCGGCACCAGCCGGGCCGTGGAACGCGTCTACGCCGAAGTACTCCTCCACCCACTCCTCCACGGCGACGCCTTGGCGCTCGGCGCGCTCGCGCACCCAGTGCACGGCGGCCCGCGCCTTCGCCTCGGCATCCGGCCAGGTGTAAGCGAACGTCGCCTCGCCCGCCCAACCGGCCGGCGTGCAGACGAGGCCCTTGTACGTCACGGGCGGCGGAGCGCCCCGCACGCCGCTGACCTGGACGCGGTCGCCACCGAGGTCGGTGAGGGTGAGGGAGGTGAAGTCCGCCGTGACGTCAGGGTTCAGGTAGGCGCGCGGGTCGTGCACCTCGTAGAGCAGCTGCTCGCGCACGGTGTCGAAGGTGACCATGCCGCCGGCGTCGGGGGACTTGGTGATGACGGCGGTGCCGTCGGCCTCGATCTCGCCGATGGGGAAGCCGATCCGTTGTGGGTCCGGGTTGTCCCACCACGGTCCCGAGTAGTTCCCGCCCGCCACCTGGCCCGAGCACTCCAGGAGGTGTCCGACCGTCACGCCGGCAGCCAGGCGATCCCAGTCGTCCCACGCCCAGCCCAGCTCGTGGACCAACGGCGCCAGGAACAGCGAGGCGTCGGCCACGCGGCCCGTCACCACGATGTCGGCGCCGCCCGCCAACGCTGCCACGATCGGTCGGGCGCCGAGGTAGACGTTGGCGAAGAGCGTGCTGGCGGGAAGATCCAGCTCCGCCGCCAACGGGCGGACGTCGTCGCCGACGACTGTGGCCACCGTCAGCCCGGCGACGCCCGCGGCCTTCAGCGTGTCGACCACGGCCCGACCGGCGGCCACGGGGTTGATGCCGCCCGCGTTCGTGATCATCTTCGTGGCCCCGTCGACGAGGTGCGGCAGCGCGGCACGGACGTAGAGCGGGAGGTCTCGGGTGTAGCCGAGGGCCTCGTCGCGCTGACGGTCCTTCTGGAGGATGGCCAGCGTCAGCTCGGCCAGCGCCTCGCACACGAGGTAGTCGACCCCGGCCGCCAACACATCGGCGACGGGCTGGACGCCGTCACCGTAGAACCCCTGCCCCCCTCCGAGACGAACGCTCATCGCCGGCTCACGGGCTCGTTGTAGCGGGCGCGGGCGGGTTGGCGCCACCGGCCAGGGCGGCGTCGATCTCGGCCTGCAGCCCCTCGACGAGCGCCCGCACCACCTGGGGCGGGTTCGCGGCGAGGCACGTGTCGACCGGCGCTTTGGCGGCGGCGGCATCGGCGCGGTACCGGAACTGGATGACGGCCTTGAAGCAGTACGGGTCGGCATAGGTCGGCGCCACGGCGATGGCCCGATCGAGCAGCTCCTCGCCACGCTCCACGAGGTCCGCGGCGCCCGCGGCCGAGCCGACGCGGGCGACGAGCCAGCCGCGATACGTCAGCGCCTCGGGGTTGTCGGGCTCCACCTTCAGCACGTCGTCGTAGCGTGCGATGGCGGCGCGCGGATCGGTGTTCTGCAGCGCCCTGGCCTCGGCGAGCGCAACGTTGACGGTGTCGGCCACGTCGCCGCTCAGCGACTGGCCCGGGAGCCGCTGGCCCGACGACGCGGCCACGGCGATGCCGGCCGCGATC
>CAZTVJ010000309.1:0-7791 GCA_964616935.1 uncultured Acidimicrobiales bacterium
CCACGACCGTCTCGAGCACGATGGCAGCGACGGTGCCGGCCCCTTCCATCATGATCGTGTCGGCCAGGTGCTGGAGGGAGCGCTCGCACTCCTCTCGATCTGACGTCGAGTGGAACGGGGAGCGGTAGGGGTAGGGACCCCTCACGTGCACGACGCCCGGCATGCCCGGCTCGCTGGGCCAACGCCGCGGATCGCCCGTCATCATGATCGCCCCGTTGGTGGCGCCGTGGTAGGACCGGTAGGCGCTGAACACCTTGAACCGTCCGGTGTGGAGGCGGGCCATGCGGATGGCGTTCTCGGTCGCCTCGGCGCCGCCGTTGGTGAAGAAGACCATGTCGAGGTCGCCCGGGGCCAGCTCCGCGATGAGGCGGGCCGCCTCGCTGCGAGCTTCGTTGGCGTGGAACGGAGCGATGGTGCAGAGCCGGTCGGCCTGCTCCTTGATGGCGGCCACGAGCTTCGGGTGCTGGTGACCGATGTTCACGTTCACGAGCTGGGAGGAGAAGTCCAGGTAGCGGTGGCCCTGGTCATCCCAGAACCACGACCCCTCTGCACCGGCGACGACCAGCGGCGCCAGCGCGCCCTGGGCCGACCACGAGTGGAACACGTGGGCCCGGTCGTCCCGGTAGGTCTGGCTCTGGCGGGTCTCCAAGGTCGTCATGGCGCACCTCCGTGGCGGCGAGCCTATTCGTTCTTGTCGCGCCTGGACAGACCCGTCATTGTTACTGGTACAGAGTTGCTGGTACCGAGTTGCTGGTACCGACTAGTCCGTCGCGGTGGCGACGGCGTCGAGGCGCTCCAGGGTCTTCTCCATGTCCGATACGTGACGCTCGGGGTACTTCATCATCTCGAGGAACCACGGGGCCTTGCTCGGCCGGTAGTCGAACTGCTCGGTGACCTTGGTGCCGCCGTCAACCGGCTCGAGGGTGTAGCGCCACACGTGGCCACCGAAGTGACGCCAAGCGATCCGCTTGTCCTCGTCGAACTCCACCACCGTGTTCTTGATCGGGTAGGGCACGCCGATCTTCATGTCCATGCCGAACGTCGCCCCTTCCGACAAGCGCGTCGGTGCGCCCGAGCGGGTGGCCTTGACCGTCCCCGAGCCGTCGATCTCCGGATGGCGGTTGGGGTCAGCGAGGACGTCGAAGATGGCCTTCGGCGGGGCCGGGATGATCCGTTCGACGCTGACGACACGTTCGGCCATGAGAGCTCCTTCTTCGCGGCTCAGGTGAGCGCGGCGATGACAGCCTCGCCGCAACGGCGGCCCGAGTACAGCGCGCCCTGGGTGGATGCGGTGTCGCGGTGGTCGCCACAGACGAAGCGGCCGTCACCCAGGGCTACTGGTTGCTTCGGGTGGAACGGCGGTCGCTGCTCGGGCTGGCCATGGGCGATGTCGTAGGTGCGCAGGTGGCGCCAGCCGTCGACCTGTTCCCCCCACCAGGATCGAAGCTGGTCGCGCACCGCGTCGGCCAAACCCGGCGGCTGCGCACCGGGACAGGCGGCCACGATCAGGGCTTGGCCGGCAGGGGCGTAGGACGGTGCGACGTTGGTCATCACGGCGACGTTGGCGGCCGGGCCGGTGCCGGCACCGTCCAGGATCACCAGGCGGTGGGGGACCGGCGGTCGATCGGCGGCGAAGTAGACGGCCGAGACGGCCTTCGACCCCACCTCCGCCAGGCCGAGCAGCCTGCTGGCGACGGGGCCTTCCGTGGCGACGATGACCGCCCGAGCCGAGATGTCGCCCCGGGCCGTGCGCACCGTGGTGCCGTCGAGGGCGTTGGCCGGGGTGTCGAGATGGAGGCAGTCGGGCACCAGGGCGGCGGCGAGCTGGGCCGGGATGGCACCCATCCCGGCGCTGGGCACGGCGCCGTCACCGTCGGCCAAGGCTCGGAAGATGACGTGGAACATGCGGCTTGACGTCGCGAGCTCTGGGTCGAGCTGGATGCCCGACAGCAACGGCCGGAAGAAGCGCTCGATCATCGTGGCACTGAAGCCCGCACTCCGCAGGGCCGCCGACGTCGCCACGTCGTCACCCCGGAGCAGCTCGGCCGCGGGTACCGAGCGCAGGCGTCTCCGAAGGCGAGCCACCTTCAGCTTGTCGAGAGGGCTGCCGACCGGTGACAGCGCCGTGGCGAGCACGTGGCGCGGGTCTCGGAACGGATCGCTGATCACGTGGCCCTTGCGGCCGAGCCACACCAGCGCGCCGGGGTCGAACCGCTGAAGCTGCAAGGCGCCGACGTCGAGCAGGTGCAGCTCGGGGTAGCTGGTGATCACGATCTGGAAGCCCCGGTCGAGCGTGAAGCCGTCGACGTGGTCGGTGCGCACCCTGCCGCCGACGCCGTCCGACGCTTCGAGCACCACCACGTCCCGGCCAGCGGCGTGGAGCAGCCGGGCTGCGGCCAGCCCGGCGAGGCCAGCGCCGATGACGACCACCTCGGTCGTCTCGGGCAGCTCGGCCATCAGGCGGTGGGCAGGTCGATGCCGAGCAGGCTGCGCAACGCGCCGTCCAGCTCGGGGTGGCGGAACGCGTACTCCGACTGGTCGAGCACGCCGGGCAGCACCCGTTGGCCGCTGAAGAGCAAGCTGTCGGCCAGCTCTGAACCGAGGAGGAGCTTCGGCCCGAACGACGGGATCGGGATGGCCGTGGGCCGCTTCAGCACGTTGCCGAGCGTCTTCGTGAAGGTCGTGTTGGTGACGGGGTTCGGCGCGGTGAGGTTGACCGGGCCGCGCACGTCGTGGTCGAGCAAGTGAACGATCGCCGCGACCTCGTCGTCGATGGAGATCCAGCTCTGCCACTGGTCGCCACTGCCGAACCGTCCGCCGACGAACGCTTTGAACAGCGGGAGCTGCTTCTTGAGCGCGCCACCCTTGGTCGACAGCACGATCCCGGTTCGGAGGTGCGCGACCCGGATGCCGGCGTCCTCGGCCGGCTTCGTGGCGGCCTCCCAGGCCACGCAGACCTCGGCCAGGAACCCGCTTCCGGCCGGGTCCTGCTCCGTCAGCTCCTCGTCGCCGCGATCGCCGTAGAACCCGATGGCGGAACCGCTCAGCAGCACCGATGGCCTGTTGGACAGGCTGGCCAGGGTGCGCGCGAGGAGATCGGTGCCCTTCGTGCGACTCTCGAGGATCTCGCGCTTGTACTGGTCGGTCCAGCGGTGATCGCCGATGCCTGCTCCGGCGAGGTGGATCACCGCGCCGATGCCATCCAGCTTCGTCGCGTCGATCGTGCCCGCGTTCGGGTCCCAGCCCACCTCGCCGTCGGTGGCCGCAGCTCGGGTGAGCCGGACTGGCCGGTGGCCGGCCTGGACGAGCGCGGGCAGGAGGGCCGATCCGATCAGCCCGCTCGCCCCTGTCACCAGCACATCCATGGCGCGCTCCTCTCGACGTCGACGATCGGGCCAACCGGAGACTATCCGCTATTTAGTACTGAACACTGATGGGCGGACCTACCGGACGCCCGGTTGCGGACCGTGCCGATCCCGATGCATCCTCGGTTCGTGGACGATCACGACATCCTTACCAGGATCCAGTCCCTCATCGACGAGGAGCACCACCTGCGGGAGGAGGATGCCGAGGAGAGCGGTCCTCGGATCGAGCAGCTCGAGGTGGCCCTCGACCAGTGCTGGGACCTGCTCCGCCAGCGCCGGGCAAGGCGTCAGGCGGACCTCGACCCGGACGAGGCCGCCGTTCGCGACGTCGGCACGGTCGAGGGCTACCAGCAGTAGCTGGCCGCTGGCCGGGCGAGCTTGCACGCCATGCCGCGTCGGGCGAGGCACGACGTGCCAACGAGGCGCCTCGTAGCGACTTCAGCCGGCAGATCGGGTTGCACGACGAGACTGACCAACGTCGGTCGGGCAACGGCTAGACACATTGCTCCATGGCCGCCGTCCTCCTCGCGCTGGCCTCCGCGATCACCTACGGCACCGCGGACTTCTGTGGTGGCCTCGCCACCCGGAGGGCCCCAGCCCGGGCCGTTGTGACGGTGTCCCAGGCTGTCGGCCTCGTCACGCTGATGGCGGTGCTCCTGCTGGCCAATCGCGCGCAGCCCTCCTCAGCGGACCTGGCCTGGGGCGCGATCGGCGGCCTGAGCGGCATGGTCGGGCTCGTGCTCTTCTACCAAGCGCTCGCCAGCGGGGTGATGAGCGTGGTGGCGCCGACCACGGCCATCACCTCGGCGGTGGTGCCCGTGGTCGTCGGCGTCGCGCTCGGCGAGCGGCTCGGCGCCGCTGCGGTGCTGGGCATCGCAATGGCCATCCCCGCGATCGCGCTGCTCGGAGCGGGCGATGCACCGACGGGCGCTGCGACCGGCGCACCCGAACGGGCACGAGCCCGGTCGGCGTTGCTGCTGGCCATGGCGGCCGGGCTCGGCTTCGGCTTCTTCTTCGTGGCCCTGTCCCGCACGTCGGACGACGGCGGGCTGTGGCCCGTGGCGGCGGCACGTGTCTCCTCGGTCGTCGCCCTCGTTCTGGTCGCTGCTGTCACGCGTGCTTGGCGAGACGTGCAACGGGCTGTCTCGCCGCTCACGGTGACGGCTGGCGTCTTCGACACGACGGCCAACGTCTTGTTCCTGCTGGCGGCGCAGCGGGGCCTCCTGGCCGAGGTGGCCGTGCTCGCCTCGCTCTACCCCGCGTCCACCATCCTCCTCGCCCGCATCGTGCTCCACGAGCGGCTCGGTCCGAGACAGTGGTTGGGGGTTGGCCTCGCGACGCTCGCCGTGGTGGCGATCGCCCTATGAGCCGAGCTCACTCGACGATGACGGGCACCGATGTGACGACTGTGTTCGGTCGGTAGAGGAGGCGCGCCTTGAGCGCGAACGCCGACTGGTTGTGCAGGAACTGCGTCGACCACGAGGTGACGAACTCCGGGATCACCACCGTGATGATGTCGTCCGGGTTCTCGGCATCGAGCTCGTCGAGGTACTGGAGCACCGGTCGTGTGAGCTCGCGATACGGCGAGTAGATGCTGTGCAGCTCCACCGGGATGGCGTGGTCGGCCCAGGACCTCAGCAGGGCCTCCTGTTCGACGGGGTCGCCCACCACCGAGACGGCCACGAGACGATCGGGAGCGAGCGACCTGGCGTAGCTGATGGCCTGCAGCGTGCCCTTGTTGACGCTGCCGATGAGGACGACGACGTTGTGCTGGTGACGTCGGGTCTTCCAGCCGGGCTCGACCTCGACCGCGCTCCGGACACGGTCGTAGTGGCCCTTGATGCCTCGCAGGATCAGCACCGTCACGGGGATGACGACGGCCGGGATCCAGGCACCGATGGTGAACTTCGAGACGACCACGACGACGAGCACGACGAAGGTCGTGATCGCGCCCACGAGGTTGACGGCCAGGCTGATGCGCCAACGCGGGTCGCGTCGTCGCCAGTGGCGCACCACCATGCCGCTCTGCGACAGGGTGAAGCCGGTGAAGACGCCGACCGCGTAGAGCGGGATGAGTGCGCTGACCTCGCCGCCGAACACCACGACGAGGATGCTGGCGAAGCCGGCGAGGATGAGGATCCCGTTGGAGAACACCAACCGATCGCCCCGGTTGGCCAGCTGGCGCGGCAGGAAGCCGTCCCGGGCCACGAAGAACGACAACCTCGGAAAGTCCGCGAACGCGGTGTTCGCGGCCAGGATCAAGATGGCGAACGTGGCGAACTGCAGCGCGAAGTAGAGGAACGTGTCCTGCCCGAAGACCGCGCTGCCCATCATGGAGAGCACGGTGGGCCCCTCCTCCTGAGGGATGGGCTTCAGCTGGTTCGCCAGCACCGAGAGCCCGAAGAATCCCGTTGCGAGGATGGCGCCCATCGCCACGATCGTGGTCGAGGCGTTCTTCGCCTCGGGCTTGCGAAATGCGGGCACGCCGTCGGACACGGCCTCCACGCCGGAGAGGGCGACGGCACCGGAGGAGAAGGCGCGCATGAGAGCGAAGAGCGTGATGCCCGTCAGCAGCTCACCGTCGCCGGTGAGCTCGGCGAGCGCTTCCTCCTGGCCCTCGATGGGGCCGAGGTCGCCGAGGTACACGCGGTAGAGCCCCGTACCGATCAGCAGGAACAGCATCCCCACGTAGATGTAGGTCGGCGGCGCGAACAGCCGGCCCGACTCCTTGAGACCTCGAAGGTTCGCAAGCGTCATGATCAGGATGAAGCCGAGGATGATCGGCACCCGGTAGGGCGCGAGCCCAGGGAAGGCCGAGGTGATGGCGGCCGTCCCGGCCGAGACCGAGACCGCCACGGTGAGGATGTAGTCCACCAGGAGCGACGAGCCGGCGACGAGCGACGGGAGGGTGCCCAGGTTCTCGCGCGACACGACGTAGGACCCGCCACCGTTGGGGTAGGCGCGGATGGTCTGTCGGTAGCTGCTGACCACGATGGCGAGGAGCGCCACGACGACGAGCGAGATGGGTACGAGGTCGGTGAAGGCGGCGTAGGCACCGAGGGGCACCAGCACGAGGAGGATCTCCTCGGTGGCATACGCGGTCGACGAGATGGCGTCGGAGGCGAACACCGCAAGTGCGACCCGCTTGTTCAGCCGTTGGTGGTGCTCCTCGGTCGACGCGATCGGTGACCCGATGAAGATCCGCTTCAGCGTTGAGTACACGCGCGTCGCTCGCGGACCGGTCGACCGTCAGGTAGCGGCGTCGGCGTCGACGAGTACGGGCACCGAGATCACGGCTGTGCGTGGCCGGTACAGCAGGCGTGCCTTCAGCGCGAATGCCGACTGGTTGTGGAGGAACTGCGTGGACCACGACGTCACGAACTCGGGTATCACGACGGTGATCATGTCGTCCGGACTCTCGGCGTCGACCTCGTCGAGGTAGGTGAGGATGGGCCGGGTGAGCTCTCGGTACGGCGAGTAGATGGTGTGCAGCTCGACCGGCAGCCGGTACTGGGCCCAGGCCTCGAGCAGCGCCTGTTGCTCCTCGGGGTCGCCGACGACGGACACGGCGGTCAGGCGGTCGGGCGCGAGCGACCGCGCATAGGTGACCGCTTCCAGCACACCGATGTTCATGTTGCCGACGAGGACGATGACGTTGTGCTGGTGGCGGCGGGCCTTCCAGTCCGTCGGCACCCGGACCGCCTTGCCGACGCGGTCGTAGTGCTTGCCGATGGAGCTGAGGATGACCACGAAGATCGGGATGACGACGGCGGGGATCCAGGCGCCGATGGTGAACTTCGAGACGACCACCACGAGGAGCACGATGCCCGTGGTGACGGAGCCGACGGCGTTGACCACGAGCCCGGCCTTCCAATGAGGCTGGCGGAGACGGTTGTGGTGCACCACCATGCCGGCCTGGCTGAGGGTGAAGCCGCAGAACACGCCGACGGCATAGAGCGGGATGAGCGCGGAGGTGTCGCCGCCGAAGACGACGATGAGCACCCCAGCCAGCGCCGCCAACCCGATGACCCCGTTGGAGAACACCAGCCGGTCTCCCCGGTTCGACAGCTGTCTGGGCAGGAACCCGTCTCGGGCGATGATGGAGCTGAGGCGGGGGAAGTCGGCGTAGGCGGTGTTGGCAGCGAGGATCAAGATGGCGAAGGTGGCGAACTGCAGGATGTAGTACATCACCGAGCCGGCGCCGAAGACCGCACTGCCCATCAGGGACAGGACCGTCTCGCCGCCCTCTTGCGGGACCGGCTTCAGGTGGAAGGCCAGCACCGAGATGCCGAAGAAGCAGCTGCCGAGGATGACAGCCATCCACACGAGGGTGATCGACGCGTTCTTGGACTCGTTCTTCTTGAACGCCGGCACGCCGTTGGACACGGCTTCCACGCCGGACAGCGCCACCGCGCCGGAGGAGAAC
>CAZTVJ010000310.1:0-3014 GCA_964616935.1 uncultured Acidimicrobiales bacterium
CCGCCCGCAACCGCCCGTCCAGCATCACTCCGGTCTGGGGGTCGAACCGGGCCGCGATGCGGAACATGCCGCCGTCATCGATCCAGGTGCGACACCGGGTGTCGCGCCGTTGACGTTCCAGACGGGACTCCCCGCCGTCGACCTGGATGCGGCGCACCTCGGCCTTGACGGCCCGGTCCAGCTCCACCGGTGACACCGTCTCGGCCAACGCGACGAGCGGGTCGGCCACCTCCACCAGCTGCGGGCGCAGACCGGGGTCCAGGCTCTTCAGCCCGCGGCCCACCACATCGACGTGCGCCGCGCTGACCGTCCCGGCGTCCAGGGCGACGCCGAACACCGGGACCCGCTCCACCACCGTGGCCCGTTCCAACACCCGTTCCGCGTCACGCGTCGAGGTGCGCGACGCGTCGGCCATGACCTGCTCCGGGGTGGATGACACCTCGCCCAGGCGGCGGGCGAACGCCACCGCCCGCCCCTCCAGCAACGACTGCAAGCAGCGCAGATCCCCCACCCCCGCCGCCACGACCGAACGGTCGGCGCGGGCGACATCGATCGACATCACCGCCCCCAGCAGCCGCTGCGCTTCGCCAACGTCCATGCGAACGAGTGTACGTAGGGGGTGTTACACAGTTCCCGAGCCCATCTCAGATTGTTCCAGTGCCGACGAGCGCCACCATGTCTCCTCGCTCGGCGGTCGCCTCGGCGAACACCGAGAGCTGTGGCCGGCGATGCGACACCCCGTGGATCGGTACCACGACCGGAGACTTGGACGTTGTGGCCGGATCGATCAGATGGCCGGACTGACCCAGCCGGCCTGACTACCGCCCGGGCTGGTAGACGCCGAACACCTCGCGGAGCGCGTCGCTGACCTCGCCCAAGGTCGCGTGCCGTTGGAGCGCGACGCGCATCGGTGGCAGGAGGTTCTGCGTCCCCCGCGCCGCCGCTCGGACGTCGTCGAGCGCGGCTGCGGTCGCGGCCTGATCCCGCGAGGCTCGAAACTCGCGGAGGCGATCGATCTGCTGACGCTGCAGCGCCGGGTCGATGCGCAGGATCTCGGGCTCGACGGCGCCGCCTTCGGTGTACCTGTTCACGCCGACGATGGCCCGCTCACCGTCATCGATCGACTTCGTGTACTCGTAGGCCGCCTGCTCGATCTCGTCCATCTGGTAGCCGACCTCGATGGCGGCCACAGCGCCCCCCAGCTCGTCGATCTTGGCGAGGTACTCCCATGCCCGCGCCTCGACCTCGTCAGTGAGAGATTCGACGAAGTACGAACCAGCCAGCGGGTCGGGCGTGTCCACGACGCCGCTCTCGTAGCCGATGATCTGCTGGGTGCGCAGCGCGACCTTGGCCGCGTGCTCTGTCGGGAGCCCGAGCGCCTCGTCGAAGCCGTTGGTGTGCAGGCTCTGCGTACCGCCCATCACGGCCGCCAAAGCCTGCAGCGTGACTCGCACGACGTTGTTCTCGGGCTGCTGGGCGGTGAGCGTGCTCCCCCCGGTCTGGGTGTGGAACCGCAGCAGCGTGCTCGCCTCCTTCTTGGCCCCGAAACGCTCGGTCATGAGCCGGTACCAGATCCGGCGCGCGGCGCGGTACTTCGCCACCTCTTCGAAGAAGTTGTTGTGGGCGTTCCAGAAGAACGACAGCCGGGGCGCGAACTCGTCGACATCGAGGCCGGCGGCGATGGCTGCTTCCACGTAGGCGATGCCGTCGGCGATGGTGAACGCGATCTCCTGCACCGCAGTCGAGCCGGCCTCACGGATGTGGTAGCCGCTGATGGAGATGGTGTTCCAGCGGGGGATGTTCTCGCGGCAGTAAGCGAAGATGTCGGTGATGATCCGCATCGACGGCCGGGGCGGGTACACGTACGTGCCGCGTGCGATGTACTCCTTCAGCAGGTCGTTCTGGATCGTGCCGCTGATGGCGGTGCTGGGCACGCCCTGCTCCTCAGCCACCAGCTCGTAGAGCAGGAGGAGGATCGCTGCCGTCGAGTTGATGGTCATGGACGTCGTCACCTGGTCGAGCGGGATGCCGTGGAGCAGCCGGCGCATGTCGTCGAGCGACGAGATGGCCACGCCGACCTTGCCCACCTCGCCCTCGGCCCGAGGGTGGTCGGCGTCGTAACCCATCTGCGTGGGGAGATCGAAGGCGCACGAGAGGCCGGTCTGGCCCGCTTGCAACAGGAACTTGAACCGCTCGTTGGTGGCCTCGGCCGTGCCGAAGCCGGCGTACTGGCGCATCGTCCACAAGCGCCCTCGGTACATCGACGGGTAGACGCCACGCGTGTACGGCGGAGAGCCCGGCCGGCCGAGCTGTGTGGCCGGGTCCCACCCTGCAAGGTCGTCCGCGCTGTACAAGGGCTTGATCTCGATGCCGGCGTCGGTGCGCCGTACGTCGTCGGCCATGGTGGGAGGTTAGGACCCGCAGGTGCAAGACTGGAAGCGTCCCGACTCCGGTGAGGTGACGGTCATGAACGAGCTCTGGTCCCCGAGCGCCGAGGTGGTGGCCTGGACCGACCACGACGGCCCCTCCCGGCCACCCGCCGGCCCGTCGTCACGGTGGTACGTGGGCCTGGCCGTCGGCTTCGCGGCGTGGTTCCTCCTGGCCATCGTCGGGTGCGAGGTGATCCACCACAGCGGCAGCGAGCACGTGCCGCTATCGATGGCTGAGGTGCTGGGTGGCACCGCCGTGTTCCTCGGCCTGCCGGCCATGGCGGTCCTGCTCGCCCGCCGGAACGTGGCCGGAGCCTGGCTCGCCGCCATCCTCGGCTCCCTCGCCGCGGCCGTCTCGATGACGCAATGGTCCCTGGCGCCGCGGTACACGGCCATCGAAGCGGGCGGGTTCGCCATCCTCGCCGCAGCCGGTCTGCTCCTCGGCATCCTCCAGCTCCGGAGCCGCTTCGCGCCGGCCGGGCCGGTGCCGTCGCACGGCGGGCCGCCCGCGGCCAGCCGCGAGCCGGCCTCCGCCGCTCGGTGAGCACCAGCCGGCGCTGGCCGCCGGCGCTCGTGCAACATGCG
>CAZTVJ010000311.1:0-10246 GCA_964616935.1 uncultured Acidimicrobiales bacterium
ACGTCGTCGTAGATGCCAACGGTGAAGTGCCGCTTGGGCCGGTCGGCGGCCAGCTCGTTGAACACGCCGGCGACATGGGACGGCGCGAACTCCTTGGATGACAAGCCATACCGGCCGCCGATGACGCTGGGCATGCCGTTCGTCAGGGGCAGGTCGCCCCGCGCCGCTGCTTCGGCGAGAGTGGCCAGCACGTCGAGATACAGGGGCTCGCCGACGGCGCCCGGTTCCTTCGTCCGGTCGAGCACGGCGATCGACCGGATCGTCGGAGGCAACGCCGCGAGCAGGGCGGCGGCCGGGAACGGCCGGTACAGGCGGACAGTGGCGAGGCCAACCTTCTCACCGGCCGCGGTCATCGCTTCGACGGCCTCGGTCGCCGCACCGGTGGCCGAGCCCATCAGCACGATCACCCGCTCGGCGTCGACTGCGCCGACGTAGTCGACGAGCCCGTAGCGACGGCCGGTGCGCGCGGCGAGCTCGTCGAAGACCTCGGCGACGATGCCGGGCACGGCGTCGTAGTACGGGTTGGCGGCCTCCCGGGCCTGGAAGAACACGTCGGGATTCTGGGCGGTGCCGCGCAGCGTCGGAGCGTCCGGCGTCATGCCGCGCAGGCGGTGGTCGACGACGTCGCTGTCACGGACGAGGGCGCCGAGATCGCCGTCGCCGAGCAGCTCGACCTTGCTGATCTCGTGGCTGGTGCGGAACCCGTCGAAGAAGTGCAGGAACGGCACGCGCGCTCGCAGGGTCGCAGCGTGGCTGACGAGCGCGAAGTCGTGGGCCTCCTGCACCGAGCTGGCCGCCAGCATCGCCCAGCCGGTGGTACGGGCGTGCATCACGTCGGAGTGGTCACCGAAGATGGACAGGGCATGGGTGGCGATGGTGCGGGCGGCGACGTGGATCACGCACGCCGTCAGCTCACCGGCGATCTTGAACATGTTGGGGACCATCAGCAGCAGGCCCTGGCTGGACGTGAACGTCGTCGCCTGGGCACCCTTCTGCAGCGCGCCGTGCAGCGCACCGGCGGCGCCCGCTTCGGACTGCATCTGGACGACGTCGGGCGTGATCCCCCAATGGTTGGGATGGCCGGCGGCAGCCCAGTCGTCGGCGTGCTCGCCCATGGGCGACGCCGGCGTGATCGGATAGACGGCGATCACCTCGCTGAGCGCATAGGCCACCCGGGCGGCGGCTTCGTTCCCGTCGATGCACGCCAACTGCGGCGACATGGTGCCGTCCTCTCGAGTCGTCGAGGCCGTGAAGCCAAGATCGCAGGCTCTGTCATTGCATCACATCTCACGTCGCCTTTAGGGGGCGAGGGGCCCTGGGCTCGGGCTCGCACACGACCACGAGGACAACGGCGCCGCTCTGCGGTGCGTGTCGCTGGCCGTACTTCGCGCTGAGGGGTGGGCCGGCCGGAGAGCACCGGCCTGCCCTGGCTGATGCTCTCGCTCCTAGATCTCAACGTCGAGTGTCGTACTCGGTGATCCGGCACCGGAAGAACTCGCCGTCGTGCCAGCGGTCGGTTCCGTAGAACCAGCCCCAGCGCCCCGCACTTGGCACGGTGAGGCCGTCGAAGACGTGATGATCGGTGATGTCGCCGCCGAAGGGGTGCCAGTCGAACGTGCCCGTTCGGTCGGGGTCTCCCCAACGGTCGAACATGACGGAGACGACCCGCCCGTTGCTGTCGATGCGGCAGTGAAGCTCGATGGGCATGGTGCCGACCGAGAAGGCGGAGACGATGTGGTCGTCGGCAGGTGCCGACCAGCGAACGCCGAAGCGGGGCAGCAGCGCGCTCGGCAACCAGACCCCTTCGCCTCCACAGCGGCCGGCCGCGGCCTTGGAGATGTCGGGTCCGTCGGCGTGCATGACGGTGGCGAGTCCGAGGAGCTTCCACTTCATGGCGCCCTGTCCGTCGATGTAGACGTCGTACCCGGAGATGACGCCGGCGGCTCGGGCGCGCCACACGAAGCCGGTGTGGGGGGTGAGCACCTGATCGGCGCGAAACGGCAGCCAGCGCTTGAGCTTGATGTGTCCCCGCATGCGCAGCGTGACGGCGGTCGGCAGCGCCGCTCCTGGCTCGATGGAGGCATTGAAGTACCGGCGGACCGGTTCGGGCAGGGTCTCGAGCTCTGCAGGGTCGAACACGGCCGAGGCTGGAGCACTCAGGAGGCGACGTCGAGCGTCGTCGATGTCGGGCGCGGTCACCGTCGGCGAAACCCCGATCGCCGAGGCTCGGCGCGCTCCGGCCTCGTCATGTCGCGCTCGTTCGGTTTCGGTACCAGGCGACGGTGTCGGCGATGGCGGTCGTCAGGGGGGTGCCGGCGGTTCCGAAGGTCGATTCGTACTTTGAGGTGTCGAGGACGAAGGGCTCGTCGAACTCGTAGGTCATCTCGGCCAACGCCCTCATCATGGGGTTCACCAGCCCAAGCGCACGCACGGCCAGCTTGGGCATCGAGCGGATCCCGACCGGATGTCCGACCTCGCTGGCCACGTGCTCGAGAAGGGCGCGCGTGGAGACGGTCTCCGGGCCGGGC
Source organism: uncultured Acidimicrobiales bacterium (assembly GCA_964616935.1). Classification (GTDB taxonomy): domain Bacteria; phylum Actinomycetota; class Acidimicrobiia; order Acidimicrobiales; family Ilumatobacteraceae; genus CAZTVJ01. The sequence goes on from CAZTVJ010000311.1 coordinate 2,529, forward strand.
AGGTGCCACACCTGGCCGACGGCCCGCTCGTCGGTGCCGAGGGTGGCTAGACCGGCCGCGATGTCAGGGACGTAGCTGTAGGTGTGGGGTAGGTCGGGGTTGCCGAGGAAATCGGCGCGCTTGGCGGCCACGGCGTTGGCGAAGACCCGCTCGCCGAGGGTTGACTCGGTGACGCCGGCGCCGAAGAAGTCCGAGGCCCGTCCGATGGCGATGCGGACTCGACCGGCGTCGGCGGCGGCCAGCAGCTCACGTGTCATCCCTGCCCGCGTCCGCCCTTTGACGGTCGTGGCGGCCAGTGGGAGGTCCTCGGTCATCGCCTTGCCTCCGGTCGGGCCGTAGCCGTAAACGTTCTCGAGGCTGATCAGCAGCGCCTCGGTGCGTTCGGCGGCGGTCAGCACGCCTCGCTGCAACGGCGGGAAGCGTTGTGGCCACTGGGTGTAGGGCGCGTTGAGGCATTGGTAGATGACCGATGCGCCCTTGGCCGCGTCGGTGGCGGCCTCCGGGTTCGTGGCATCGGCGGCCCGCCAGTCGACCCCGTCACCCAGCGCAGGCGGCCGGTGTTGCGACACTGCTCGCACCGCGATTCCCGACGTGGCCAGGTGGATCGCGAGGGCATGGCCGACTTGGCCGACCCCGAACACGACATGCAAGCCGCTGCCGGAGACCGGTGTGGTCGACTCGCCGTGCATCGTGCTCATCAGGTGAGCCAGGGGTGGCGCCGCACGAGGCTGGTGTTCGTCCACTTCCGTCCGAGCCCGAGGGTGTTGCCAGCACCGACGACGGCGAGGCCGAGTAGCACGATGGCGTAGATGATGTGATCGTCCATGAACGGGTTGTTGTCGGGCGGAAGCGAGGCGGTCCACATCAGCACCAACAGGACGGCACCGGAGATGGCGGCGATGCGCATCCCGATGCCCAACAGCAACGCCACGCCGATGCAGAGCAGGCCGAGCATGAAGCCCCAGTCGGCCCATCCGGCGCCGGCGAAGCTCTGGTAGATCCCGGCGAACGGTCCGGTGGCGCCGCTGAGGAACCCGTTGGTGGGTGAGCCGCCGTTGATCCACGCCCTTGACCAGAGGGTCTCGTTGCCGAGCCCGAACGTCTTGTCGAGGAACGGCCACAGGAACGTCCAGCCCAGACAGAGGCGGGTCACGGCCCACAGGTAGCGGGCGGTGCTGGGCGGGAGCATCTTGGCGGTGGTCGATGCCACCGGGTCCGTGGCCGCGAGGGGTGGCGTTGGGTTGTCGAGGATGGTGGTCATGGCGCGCTCTCCTTGGAGCTGTGGAGGCGTCGAGCCCGTACGGGGCGACATGCCGCTAGGCGGCCGTCCTGCCCGAACCAGGCGTCTCGTGAATCTGCCGACTCGGCGCTACCAAGGTCCGGAGCACCGCTCCCGGAGGCTGCCAGGTACCGAGCAGGATCCAACACGACGACGGGAGTGAGGGTCGCGTCAGTGGGGACGGTACCCCGATGGGCGATGTTCCAATCCGGTACCGGGCGAAATGCGCGCTGTTCATCGTCGGACTTCGCGCGTTTCGACATGCTCGGCCCGGCGAACGGGTCTGGCTGGATGACGGCAAGCTCGGCTGCACGCCTGGGATCAACCCGCCAAGCCCTGAGGCCCGATTGCCAACCGTCCTCAGGTGTTGAGGCGGGCGAACAGATCGCCGTATTGGGCGAGGTGGCGGTCACCGAGGAACTGGTCGTGGACTCGTGCTCGTGCGGCGGTGCCGAGGCGGTTGGCCAGCTCGGGATCGTTCAGGAGACGGGCCATCGCTGCGGCCAGGGCATCGAGGTCGTAGGGATCGATCAGCAGACCGTCGCGTTCGTCGACGATCTGGTCCTGGATCCCGCCGACGCGACTGGCGATGATCGGCCGCGCCTTCCACATCGCTTCGGTGACGGTCAGCCCGAACCCTTCGACCAGGCTCTTCTGCACCACCAGGTAGGCGTGGCGCTGCAGGGCGTTGATGATGATGGCGTTCTCGTCGACGTCATCCATCGGGATGGAGGCCAGGTGAGCACGCCCGCGGATGGACTCGGGCGCGGTCCGCCATTGGGCTCGGCACTCGGCGAACACCTCGGCGCCCTCGGGGTCGTCGGTCACGCCGGACACGTCCGGTCCGACCAGCATGAGGTGGGCGTCGTCGGGGCCGCCAGCGGCCATCGTCTCGAACGCGGTGAGCACGCCGGCCATGTCCTTGAGCCGGTCCCATCGGCTCACCTGGACGATGAGCCTGGCGCCATGCGGTGGAGGCGGACCGTCGGCGACGAGATCCGTGTGGTGCCTGACGGTGCCCTGAGAGCCGTCGCGGCACTCGAAGCGGACGGGACCGTCCGGGCCCGCGCCGGCGACCAAACCGACGGTCGCGAGGATCGCGCTGACCGTCCCGGGATCGAGCTCACGGTTCTTGGCCGAGAACGGGTCGATCGACGGCGGGATGATGACCAGCCTCGTCCGGTCCACCCAGTCCGGGACGTACTCGGCCCGAGAGAACACGAAGGCGTCGGCGTGTTCCAGGTAGGGCCTGAGGAACTCCCACCCCTCATCGGTCTCGTCGTTGCGCGTGTCCCGCCCGATGTGACAGCGCCACACGACGCCAACCCCGGCTGCACGGAGGCCGTCGACCATGCCTGCGGTCTGGGGGTCGTGGAGCAGCACGATGTCGCCGGCGTCGATCAGGGCGAGCATCTCGACGAGGTTGGCGGCGACGACCCGCCGGTAGCAGGCGTGCTCGTGCTCGCCGAGGGGACCGCCGTCACCCGGGTCGCCATGCAGGCGGTTGTGCAGACGCTTGGTGATGGCGAAGAACTCCGGTTCGGCGTCCAGCACCAGCCACCGGTTCTCGATCTGCGCGCCCCGCCCGTACGCCAGCAGCGTCTGGAGCATCTCGGCGACACCCCCGCCGTGAGCGGTCGCGTTGACGTGCCAGATCGTGCGGTCCCCGAAGCTCGCCTGGGCCCGCACCGCGGCCTCTGACAGCCGCCGCGCCCGTTCGGGCGTCAAGATGCTCGACAACACTTCGAGTGGCAACGCCTTGACCACGACCTCTTGCATCCCGACATCCTTACCCACACGGTTCAGACCCCCCGTGCTCTGGACCACCTCAGCGCCAGCGCCCTACCCTGGGCTCCGATGATCAAGCTCACCGTGTCCTACCCCAGTGGCGATGGCACCACCTTCGACCACGACTACTACGCCGCATCCCACGTGCCGCTCTGCATCGGCACCTTCAGTCCCTCCAGGACCGAGATCGACAAAGGCATCGACGGTCCGAACGTGGCCGGCGTTCACTTCTACTTCGAGTCGATGGAAGCGCTGCAGGACGCGTTCGCGAACCCGAAGATGGGCGACGTCATGGCCGACGTGGCGAACTACACCAACATCGCGCCGGTGATGCAGATCTCCGAGGTCGTCGACTGACGTCCGCTCGCTGAGGGGCGCTGCCAACTACGCTGCGCGGTGGTGGGATCTGCAGCGACTTCCTCGTCGGAAGCCGGTGGCAACCTCCGGCTCGCCTGGCTCTTGGGTGCGTTCCTGTACGCGGCCACGGCCTGCCTGCTGGCCTTCCCGCACCTCGGTTCGACCAACCGGCGATGGGTCGCCGCCATCGTCGCGGTGGCAACGGCGGTGGGCATGGCGGTGCTGATCTTCCGCCGGCACCCTCCCGGGCTGTCGCGCCACGAGCGTCGCCTCGCCACGCTCTACGGCGTGTGGTACCCGGCGCTCGCGGTCATCTGGTTCTTCCTCCTCGTCGGTCTGGCGAACCTGATCCAGTGGTTCGTGGGCCTGTTCGGCGACGCCGATCTGTCGGGCCTGCGGGAGATCGCGGAGTGGTCGTTCATCGCCATCGTGCCCACGACCGCGTTCACGGGCTATGGCGAGACGTGGCGCTACGAGCTCGTCGAGCGGTCGCGTGGGGTGCCGAGCGGGTGGGCTCGCTTCGACCGTGGCGACCTGCGAGGGCTGTCCAACGATCTGATCCGCTTCCTCCTTCAGACCGCGCTCCTGGTGGTCGCCATCGTGCTCACGCTCTGGCTGCAGCGCTGGTGGGTTTCCGTCCCGGCCGTCGTCGTCGTGGCGCTGGTCGCTCTTGGGCTCGATCCTGAAAGCGAGCCAGCGCTCTCGACGTCGTCGTTGGAGGATGCGAAGGCTGCGCTCGTCGGGCTCGGCTACGAGATCGCGCCGGTCACCGACAAGAGGGCCGGACGTGAGGAGCAGGCCTCGCTCAACCCGCTCGTCCAGAGCGTCGACTTCCGTGCCCACCGTCGCGAGGTCGAGTTGGCCGTGAGCGTCTTCGGCCCGGGGAGCCAGCCGGTCGGCTGGGAGGTCGCGAGCCGACTGCTGACGGCCTCTCGGGTGCTGGCGTGGTCGCAGTCGGACGAGAGCGCGCCCACGGAGATCCACCCGTTGATCGTCGTCGTCGACGCCGACACCGACCCGTCGCTCGCGGAGTTCGCGAAGGCCGAGCACCTGTCGGTCGTCCAGGTCTCCACGGGGGAGCACCAGGCTGCTGTCACCGAGCAGGGCGCTGGCCCTGACCTGGCGGACTTCGGCGAGGCGCTCCTGCTCGCGACACTGGATCGCAGTCGAGATGGCTAGCGCCCGCGCCCTTACCAACAGTGTCCTCGGCCAGGTCCTGCCCGACAACGTGCTCAGCTCGTTCCAGGAGAAGGTCTGGGACCCGAACGAGGCGATGCCCGACCTGCGCCTCCGCGATGAGTTCCGCGGGCCGCTGGTCCCGATGCTGGAGCAGCAAGGGCTGACGCTGCGGGACGAGACCTGCAAGCACCCCTACACGCGCGTCGACCACCAGTTGACGAACCTCGATGGCGTCGACCCGCCGCTGTACCTCCTCTACCTCGACTTCCGGCTGGTCGATCAGCCGACGCCGGTGAACGTGAGTGCCGTGTCGCAGCTGCCCTTGCTCCTACCGAAAGGGGCGCGGGCGCGGATCTTCACCGGCACCGAGCGGCAGCCGGCCCGCGCGTTCGAGCAGATGCTGCAGAGCTGGGGTGAGATCGACGTCCAGTTCGTGCAGCACCGCCACTACCTCGAGATCCCCGACGATGACGAGCGGGAGCTCTGGGAGGTCCTGAAGGTGCCAGCACCGGCGGCCGTTCCAGCAGCCCCGCCAGCGCACGAGGAACCGGCGGCGGTTGCTCAAGGCGCCCCAAGTCACAGCATCTTCGTGAGCTATGCGCATGCGGACAACGAGGTGTTCCAGCGGGTGAGGGTGCACCTGGAAGGGCTCGTGCACTCGGTCGGCGTCGACGTGTGGACGGACAAGCGGATCGAGGCCGGTGAGGTATGGCACCAGGAGATCGACGGTGCTCTGGCGACGGCGACCTGCGCCGTGCTCCTCGTCAGCGCCGACTTCCTCGCGTCGAGGTTCGTGAGGGAGAGCGAGCTCCCGCAGCTCCTGGCTGCAGCCGAGAGCGATCGGTTCAAGGTGTTCTGGATGAAGGTCGAGCCTGGCCTCGTCCCCGAAAAGATCACGCGGTTCCAGGCCCTCCACCTCGACCCACCGCTCGGCACGCTCGGCAAGGACGAGCTGGAGACGGCGCTCGAGGAAGCCATGGCCACGCTCAGCAAGCGCCTGCAGGTCTGACCGCAGAGGCCCGAATGGGCCATTTGGCTCATTTGCTGCATGCAACAGCGACACCTACGTTTGGTCGCTGGTGACAGGGCCGAGAGGGCGGTCGAGGTCGCTGGCGACGGCAAGGGAGGTCGCGATGCGACAGGCGCGTGTGGGTGCAATGGCAACGCTGGCCGTGGGGGCGGCGCTGCTCGCCCCGGTGGTCAGGACGCCCTCCGCCCTCGCCGCTCAGACGGGTGGCGGTACGACGTTCCGGGCCAGCGTGTCGTCCGGTGGCGTCCAGGCCAACAAGGCGTCGACCCGCGCCCGCATCAGCCAGGACGGCCGTCGAGTCGTCTACCAGACGAAGGCCGACAACCTCGTCGCCGGTGACACCAACAACCTTCAGGACTTCTACTGGACCGATCTCAGCGACCCGTACCACCCCGTGACTCGCCGGGTGAGCACCACCTCCACCGGCGGCAACCCCAACGGTGACGCCGAAATCGCCGAGCTCTCCGGAGACGGCCGTTACGTCGTGTTCTCGAGCCTCGCCAACAACATGGGGCTGGGGGGCGGCGCGTCCGTCTACATCCGGGATATGGACGAGCCCGACCCGACGAAGGCCCTGAAGCTCGTGTCCAACGCGGCCACGCGCCCCGTCATCTCCGACAACGCCCGGTTCGTCTCCTACAACACCCTTCCCGTCGCCACCAGCGACATCTTCGTCAAGGACATGAGCAACGGGCGCACGTTGCGGATCACCACGAGCGGGAGCGACGGCAGCGACGCCGAGAGCTTCCGTCCCGAGATCTCGGGCGACGGCAATCACATCGCCTTTGCCAGCGACCTCAACCTGCTGCCCAACGACACCAACAACGACCGGGACACCTACGTCGCCGACATCTCGGCCTGGGTCAGTGGCGGCACGACCTTCACCTTGAAGCTCGTGTCGGTCGGCTTGAACGGCCAGGCCGTCGGCCTGGGGAGCAGCCGGCCCGGGATCAACCGGAACGGGACGGTCGTGTCGTTCCAGAGCCGGTCGGGGGGCCTCGTCACCGGCGACACCAACGGCACCATGGACGCGTTCGTCAGGGACTACCGCGGCAACGCCGTCGGCGTCACCTACGCCGTGGGCTACAAGAGCGATGGCACGATCCCCGCCACCTCCGAGTCGAGCCGACCGCAGCTGGACGACTCGGGCGACATCGTCACCTTCGTGAGCACTGGCGGCTCCATCGTGAACGGCGACGCGAACGACCGCGAAGACGCGTTCATCCGGAACTGGAAGCAGGAGCGCAGCACCGGGCAGTGGAGCAATAGCACCTACTTGCTGGGCATCGCCCCGACCGGTGAGCCAGGGATCTGCCCTGGCATCCCGAACCTCGACGAGGGCACCAAGGACATCTCCACCCGTTCGTACCTGTCGGGTGACGGCAAGGTCGTGGTGTTCATCTCGGGCCAGTGCAACCTCACGCCGCCCACGGCGTTTGGTGGGGCCGACACCAACCTGCTGGCCGACGTCTTCGTGCGCACCTTCCGCACGGTCGCGCCGCCGCCCTCTCCAACCTCGTACCAGCCGCTGGCGACCCCGGCGCGCCTGCTCGACACCCGTGTCGGCGGAGCGACGATCGACGGCCTGTTCGCCGGGATCGGCGCGCGGGCCGCGGGGAGCGAGCTGCAGCTCGGCGTGGGCGGGCGAGGCGGGCTCAGCGCATCACCGGGGTCGGTGGTCCTCAACGTCACCGTCACCGGCCCTGCCGGGTTCGGGTACGTCACCGTCTACCCCTGCGGCCAGCCGACACCGAACGCGTCCAGCCTGAACTTCGTACCGGGGGAGACCGTCCCGAACGCGGTGGTCTCGAAGGTGAGCGCGGACGGCAAGGTGTGCTTGTTCACCTCGGCCGCGACGCACCTCATCGCCGACGTGGGCGGGGCGTTCCCCGCCGCCAGCTCCTACGCGCCCCTGCCGGCACCGGCGCGGCTGCTCGACACACGCATCGGTGGCAGCACCATCGACGGTCAGTTCGCCGGTCTCGGTAGCCGACCGGCCGGTTCGGTGCTTCCCCTGAAGGTGCGCAACCGGGCCGGCGTGCCCAACGGCGCCCAGTCGGTGGTGCTGAACGTCACCGTGGCCGG
>CAZTVJ010000312.1:0-7598 GCA_964616935.1 uncultured Acidimicrobiales bacterium
CGCACTGCGAGGTTCTCGCCGCCTGCTCGTACCTGCTCCACCTCGTGAACGCCGAGCCGGGCTACCGCCTCGACGACCAGGACCACTTCGCCAACCGGCGCATCCGCTCGGTCGGCGAGTTGATCCAAAACCAGGTGCGCATCGGTCTCTCCCGCATGGAGCGCGTCGTGCGTGAGCGCATGACGACCCAGGACGTCGAGGCCATCACCCCGCAGACTCTCATCAACATCCGGCCGGTCGTCGCTGCGATCAAAGAGTTCTTCGGCACCAGCCAGCTCTCCCAGTTCATGGACCAGGTGAACCCCCTGTCGGGCCTCACCCACCGCCGTCGCCTCTCGGCCCTCGGCCCCGGTGGCCTCAGCCGTGAACGCGCTGGCTTCGAGGTGCGCGACGTCCACTTCAGCCACTACGGCCGCATGTGCCCCATCGAGACGCCCGAGGGCCCGAACATCGGCCTCATCGGCGCGCTGTCCACCTATGCCCGCGTGAACGAGTTCGGCTTCATCGAGTCGCCCTACCGGCGGGTCGTGGATGGTCGGGTCACCGACGAGATCGTCTACATGGCCGCCGACGAGGAGGAGGAGCACGTCGTCGCCCAGGCCAACACGCCGGTCAACGCCGACGGCACCTTCGCCGACGAGAAGGTGCTCGTGCGCCGGTCGCCGCAGGCCGCCAGCCTGGCCGACCTGAAGCTGCAGCTCGAGCGGGACGTCTTCTTCGGCGCCACGACCGACATCGGCTTCGTGCGGCCGGGGGAAGTCGACTTCATGGACATCTCGCCGAAGCAGATCGTGTCCGTGGCCACCGCCCTCATCCCGTTCCTCGAGCACGACGACGCCAACCGGGCGCTCATGGGCGCCAATATGCAGCGTCAGGCCGTGCCCCTCGTGCGGGCCGAGGCCCCCTACATCGGTACCGGCATCGAGGCCCGTGCCGCTCGCGACGCCGCCGACATGCTCCAGGCCGAGGACGACGGCACCGTCACCGACGTCTCGGGCGACCAGATCGCCGTCGACTACGCCAAGCTGGGCCGCAAGGTCTACCGGTTGGCCAAGTTCCGCCGATCCAACCAGGACACGTCGATCAACCAGAAGCCCCGGGTCAAGGAAGGGGCCAAGGTTCGCAAGGGCGACGTCATCGCCGACGGCCCGTCCACCGACATGGGCGAGCTGGCGCTCGGCAAGAACCTCCTCGTGGCCCTCGTGCCCTGGGAGGGCTACAACTTCGAGGACGCCATCATCTTGTCCGAGCGCGTGGTGAAGGACGACGTGCTGACGTCGATCCACATCCACGAGCACGAGGTCGACGCCCGCGACACCAAGCTCGGCCCCGAGGAGATCACCCGGGACATCCCGAACCTCTCCGAGGACATCCTGCGCGACCTCGACGAGCGCGGCATCATCCGCGTCGGCGCCGAGGTCGGCCCGGGCGACGTACTGGTCGGCAAGGTCACGCCGAAGGGCGAGACCGAGCTGACGCCGGAAGAGCGCCTCCTGCGGGCCATCTTCGGTGAGAAGGCCCGCGAGGTGCGCGACACCAGCCTGAAGGTGCCCCACGGCGAGTCGGGCAAGGTGATCGACGTCAAGGTCTTCAGCCGTGACGAGCACCACGAGCTGCCTCCGGGCGTCAACCAGCTCGTGCGGGTCTACGTCGCCCAGAAGCGCAAGATCAGCGTGGGCGACAAGCTCGCCGGCCGCCACGGCAACAAGGGCGTCATCTCCAAGATCCTCCCGCTGGAGGACATGCCGTTCCTGGCCGATGGCACAGCCGTCGACATCATCCTGAACCCCCTCGGTGTGCCCAGCCGCATGAACGTCGGCCAGGTGCTCGAGGCCCATCTCGGGTACTGCGCCCGCTGGGGCTGGCAGGACGACGGCCGGATGATCGGCGACGAGCCCATCCGTGGCACCGAGACGAAGACGCGCCCGACCACGGCCCCGTCGACGTTCATCGCCACGCCCGTGTTCGACGGTGCCCACTGGGACGAGACCGAGCAGGCCGGCAAGCACCCGACGATCAAGAAGATCCTCGAGCATCTCCGCCCTGACGGGATCGACGGCCAGAAGCTGGTGGGTACCGACGGCAAGGCCAAGCTGTTCAACGGCCGCACCGGCGAGCAGTACGACCAGCCGGTCACGGTGGGCTTCATGTACATCCTGAAGCTCGCCCACCTCGTGGACGACAAGATCCACGCTCGCAGCACCGGCCCGTACTCGATGATCACGCAGCAGCCGCTGGGCGGTAAGGCCCAGTTCGGCGGCCAGCGCTTCGGCGAGATGGAGGTGTGGGCCCTCGAGGCCTACGGCGCCGCCTACTGCCTGCAAGAGCTGCTGACCATCAAGTCCGACGACGTCCTCGGGCGCGTGAAGGTGTACGAGGCCATCGTCAAGGGCGAGAACATCCCCGAGCCGGGCATCCCCGAGAGCTTCAAGGTGCTCATCAAGGAGATGCAGGCCCTGTGCCTCAACGTCGAGGTGCTGGCGGCCGACGGTGCCGAGATCGAGATGCGGGAGATCGACGAGGACGTCTTCCGCACCGCCGAGGAGCTGGGCATCGACATCAGCCGGCCCGAGCGCGGCAGCGACGACGACGACGCCGATCGGCGTCAGCGCATCAACTACTAGCCCGAGCGGGGAGGGGCGACCCTCCCCTCCGGGTGTCATTGGGCGAACTTGGTGAGAGGACTGGACGCGAATGCTTGATGTGAACACCTTCGATCAGATGCGGATCGGGCTGGCTACGGCCGACGCCATCCGCGCATGGTCCAACGGCGAGGTCAAGAAGCCCGAGACGATCAACTACCGCACGCTGAAGCCGGAGAAGGACGGCCTCTTCTGCGAGAAGATCTTCGGCCCCACCAAGGACTGGGAGTGCTACTGCGGCAAGTACAAGCGCGTCCGGTTCAAGGGCATCATCTGCGAGCGCTGCGGCGTCGAGGTCACGCGCTCGAAGGTCCGGCGCGAGCGCATGGGCCACATCGAGCTCGCCGCGCCGGTGGTGCACATCTGGTACCTGCGCGGGACGCGCTCGTGGCTCGCCTACCTCCTTGCCGGCATCGAGCCCCGTGAGGAGCTGAAGGCCAAGCAGCTCGAGAAGGTCATCTACTTCGCCGCCAACCTGGTCACCTGGGTCGACGACGAGCGCCGCCACACCGATCTCGCGAACCTCGAGGCCGAGCTGCACGAAGAGCTCGACGAGATCCGCAAGGAGATGGAGCTGGCCATCGACCGCCGGTTCAAGGAGGCCGAGGAAGAAGTCGCGCAGCTCGAGACCGAGGGCGCCAAGGACAGCGACCTGAAGGCCCGCCAGCGCGCCGCGGAGAAGGACGTCACCGCCATCCGCGAGGGCGGCGAGCGAGAGCTGGAGCTGGTCCAGCGCTCCTTCGACGAGTTCCGCGACCTGCACGCCCGCAAGATCATCGACGACGAGCCCTTGTGGCGCGAGCTTCGTGATCGCTACGGCGACTACTACGAGGGCGGCATGGGCGCCGACGCCATCAAGTCGCTCATCGACCGAATCGACTTCGACGAGGAGGAGAAGAAGCTCCGCGACGCCATCGATCCGCAGGAGGGTCGTAAGCCTCTCTCGGCCCAGCGCAAGCAGAAGGCCATCAAGCGGCTGAAGATCGTGTCGGCGTTCAACCGTCGCGACGAGCACGGGCGCCGGGCGAACGACCCGCGCGCCATGATCCTCGACGTCGTGCCGGTGATCCCGCCCGAGCTGCGCCCCATGGTCCAGCTCGACGGCGGGCGCTTCGCCACGTCCGACCTCAACGACCTCTACCGCCGGGTCATCAACCGGAACAACCGGCTGAAGCGCCTGCTCGACCTCGGTGCCCCCGAGATCATCGTCAACAACGAGAAGCGCATGCTGCAGGAGGCCGTCGACGCCCTGTTCGACAACGGCCGCCGCGGCCGCCCGGTCACCGGGCCGGGCAACCGCCCGCTGAAGTCGCTCTCGGACATGCTGAAGGGCAAGCAGGGCCGGTTCCGCCAGAACCTGCTGGGCAAGCGCGTCGACTACTCGGGCCGCTCGGTCATCGTCGTCGGCCCCACGCTGAAGCTGCACCAGTGCGGCCTGCCCAAGCTGATGGCGCTCGAGCTGTTCAAGCCGTTCGTCATGAAGCGCCTCACCGACCTGGAGCTGGCGCCGAACATCAAGTCCGCCAAGCGCATGGTCGAGCGGCGTCGCTCCCCGGTGTGGGACGTGCTCGAGGAGGTCATCAAGGAGCACCCGGTCCTGTTGAACCGGGCGCCCACGCTGCACCGCCTCGGCATCCAGGCCTTCGAGCCCGTGCTGGTGGAGGGCAAGGCCATCCAGATCCACCCGCTGGTCTGCACCGCCTTCAACGCGGACTTCGACGGCGACCAGATGGCGGTCCATCTGCCGCTGTCCTCCGAGGCGCAGGCCGAGAGCCGCGTGCTCATGCTGTCGGCCAACAACATCTTGTCGCCGGCCAACGGCCGCCCGATCGTCACGCCCACCCAGGACATGGTGATCGGCTCCTACTACCTCACCGAGGAGGTGGAGGGCGCTCCCGGCGAGGGCCGGAACTTCCGCCACCTCTGGGAAGTGCTGCGCGCGCTCGACGAGGGCGCGCTGGGCCTGCACGCCCGGATCAACATGATCCGCTTCAACGAGGCCGGCGAGCGCGACAACCTGTCGACCACGGCGGGGCGCCTGATGTTCGAAGAGACGTTGCCGGCGGACTACACGGTCCGCTTCGGCCACGTCCAGCGCTCGATGCGCAAGGGCGACATCTCCAAGCTGTCGGAGAACCTGGCGGAGAACTACACCAAGTCCGAGGTCGCCGAATCCCTCGACAAGATCAAGAACATCTCCTACCGCTACGCCTCCCAGTCCGGCCTCACGATCTCGATCGAGGACGTGCGCACCCCGCCGGAGAAGAAGGGCCTGCTCGACAAGTTCGAGAAGGAGGCCGACAAGGTCGAGACGCAGTTCCGGCGCGGCATCATCACCGACGGTGAGCGACGCCAGCAGGAGGTGCGCATCTGGACCGAGGCCACCGACCAGGTCCGTGATGCCATGGAGAAGGGCCTCAAGCAGGTGCGGTTCAACCCCATCGACATGATGGTGGGGTCGGGTGCCCGCGGCAACATGATGCAGGTCCGCCAGATCGCGGGCATGCGTGGCCTCGTGGCCAACCCCCGTGGCGACATGATCCCGCGCCCGATCAAGGCCAACTTCCGTGAGGTCCTGTCGATGCTCGAGTACTTCATCGCCACGACTGGCGCCCGCAAGGGCCTCGTCGACACCGCGCTGCGCACCGCCGACTCCGGCTATCTGACGCGACGCCTCGTCGACGTGGCCCAAGAGCTCATCGTGCGGGAGGACGACTGCGGCACCACCCTCGGCATCTGGATCGACAACATCGCTCCGGACAGCGCGAAGCAGCGCAACTACCTGGAGACCAAGCTCTACGGCCGAGCCATCCTGAACGACACCAAGCTGACCGACGGCTCGGTCATCGCCGCCAACACCATCCTCGGCGACCCCGAGGTGCTGGCACTGCGCGACGACCCGAAGGTGGACCGGGTGCGGGTTCGTTCCGTGCTCACCTGCGACGCGGAGCTGGGCGTGTGCGCCCTCTGCTACGGCCGGTCGCTGGCCACCGGCTTCCCCATCGAGCTCGGCGAGGCCGTCGGCGTCATCGCCGCACAGTCGATCGGTGAGCCCGGCACGCAGCTCACGATGCGAACCTTCCACACCGGTGGTGTGGCCGGTCAGGACATCGCCGGTGGTCTGCCTCGCGTCGTCGAGCTGTTCGAGGCCCGCACGCCGCGTGGTGCCGCCCGCCTCGCCCGCACCGCGGGGGTCGTGCGTCTCACCGAGGACGAGGGAAAGGGCCGCATGCTGTCGATCGTCGGCGACGACGGCACCGAGGACAGCTACGGCGCCATCGTCGGCCGCCTCCGGGTGGACGACGGGGCAGAGGTCGTGGCCGGCCAGCCGATCACCGAGGGTCCGTTCGACCCGAAGGAGCTCCTGGAGATCAAGGGCGTCCGGGAGACCCAGCTGTACCTCGTGGAAGAGGTGCAGAAGGTCTACCGAGACCAGGGTGTGTCGATCAGCGACAAGCACATCGAGCTGATCGTGCGCCAGATGACCCGCCGTGTCGGGGTGCAGGAGCCGGGTGACACCGACTTCCTCCCGGGCGAGAGGATCGACCAGAAGGTCCTCCGGGAGACGAACAAGGCGATGGTCGACGCCGGGGTGCGCCCCGCCGAGGGCCGCCCCGAGCTGATGGGCATCACCAAGGCGTCGCTGGCCACGGACTCGTGGTTGTCGGCCGCCTCGTTCCAGGAGACCACCCGGGTGCTCACCGAGGCCGCCATCGACGGCCGCGGCGACAACCTCGTGGGCCTCAAGGAGAACATCATCATCGGCAAGCTCATCCCTGCCGGCACGGGCATGCCCCGCTACCGGGAGTTCGAGGTCGTCGCCCCCGACTACGAGCCGATGGCGTTCTACTCCTCGGATCAAGCCGACCCGGCCGAGTGGCTGGCCAGCATCTCCGGCTCGTTCTCGCCCGAAGGCGAGGGCAACGGCGCCTCCGCCGGCGAAGCGGCCGTCGAGGTCTAGTTGCCGGTCTGATGTGGGGCGGGCTACGCCCGCCCCACATCAGATCCAGCTGGTGAAGCCCTGCTCCCAGAAGTGGTCGTCGAACGCGAACGCCATGTCGAGCGAGCGCGTGCGCAGGAGCTCGAACGAGGTCCAGTCCACCAGGCTCACCTCTCGACGGTTGGCGGCGAGCAGCGCGGCCACGGCTCGGCCGTGCAGTCCCTCGTCCACCCAGATGAGGTGGAGCAGTGGCACGAGATCGTGGTGCAGGACCCGAGCAGCCGCCATGCCGAGCCGGTGCTGCACCAGCGCGGCCGTCTCCACGAGGATGCCGGAGTGGGTGACCGGTTCGGCCTCGCCGGCTTCCAGATCCTCCAGGAGACGCCCCCATCCGGTCGTCGCATCCCGATGGCGCCGGTCGTCCGCGTCGAGGACGGCGTAGATCGCCGACGTGTCGACGAAGACGACGCTCACGGGTCGATGGATTCGGCGAACACGCGGTCGTGGTCCTCTGCGAGGTTGTCGGCGCCTGACCGGAAGGCACCGAAGCCCTGGCGGGCCCGTGCCAACCGCCGGCCGAGGTCCTCGTCGTGCAGCAGGGCATCCAGGGCGTCACGCAGCAGCGCGGCCTGCGATCGCCGGCGGAGGGTGGCGAGCCGACGCAGGCCCTCGGCCTGGTCCTCGGTCATCGAGATCTGGGTCCGGATCACTGGTGTCATGATAACAGATGCAGCTATCATGAGGGCATCGACCTCCCTCTGCGGCGTCGGAGCCTTGCTGTACGACTGCCGGCGGGCCGCGCGGGTTGCCCGAGCAGCTCCTGGGCCCTAGGATCGTCAGTCGGCCCGGCGCGCGATGCGCCTGCCGTCGTTCGCCCCCCAGAGCAGTCCGCACGAATCGTCACGAGGTAGCGCGTTGCCCACCATCCAGCAGTTGGTCCGCCAGGGCCGCAGCAGCAAGTCGACGAAGACCAAGACTCCGGCGCTCAAGGGTTCGCCGCAGCGCCGGGGCGTGTG
>CAZTVJ010000313.1:0-1526 GCA_964616935.1 uncultured Acidimicrobiales bacterium
CTGCCGGCGAGCACGGGCGATCGGCTGCTCGCCTCCCTGATCCGGTCCCGCCAGCGCACCAGGTCCGGCTCGACCACGAGGGCGGCCGCTTCCAGGTCGTTGGGGCCGTCTCCGCTGGGGCCCCCGAGCTCGTCCCACGCCCGGTAGGCCTCCACCGTGGACACGGCGAGCGGGGGGATCACCAACGTGAAGGTTCGGGCCGTGAAGGGCAGTGGCTCGATGATCTCGCCGATGCCCCTGACGCGTGCCCGCCCCCCGACGAGGCAGAACGGGACGTCGGCGCCCAGCCGGGCGGCAACGGACAGGTCGTCGCAACCGGCCCACCGCAGCACGGCTGCTGCGTCGGCCGAGCCTCCGCCGAGCCCACCGCCGGCCGGGATCCGCTTGTCGACGTGGATCGCCGCCGTCCGATCGACGGCCTTGAGCGACCTGCGGACCAGGTTCGTGTCGTCGGCGGGGATGCCCCTCGCAAACGGTCCGTCCAGCGTCAGCTCGTCGCCCCCCGCGAAGGTGAGCGTGTCGTGAAGGTCGAGCGTCACCATCTCCGCGTCGATGAGGTGGTAGCTGTCCGCTCGCCGGCCGACGATCCGCAGCGACACGGTCAGCTTGGCGAGTGCCCGCACGACGTCAGCCATCGTCGTGCCCTCCTGCGACGGCGCGGGCCAGCGCCACCCAATCGGTGATCGCGAGCTCCTCGGCTCGTGCCTCCGGGCGGATCCCCGCCCGCTCGATGGTCGCCCCGTCCGTCAGCCCCGCCAGCGAGCGCCGGAGCATCTTGCGGCGCTGCTGGAACCCGGCCCGCACGAGCGCGAACACCGCCCCGCGGTCGACGTCCGGCGGCACCGCCGGCGCGGGCAACCGGGTGATCGCCACCAGGGCCGATTCGACCTTCGGGCGGGGCAGGAACACCGTCGCCGGCACCTTGCCCACCACCGCTGCCGTGGCCCATGACGCCACCTTCACGCTCACCGCACCGTAGGCCGGGTCTCCGACCGAAGCGGCGAGCCGCTCGCCGACCTCCCGCTGCACCATGACGAGCATCCGCTGGATGGTCGGCACCCCGTCGAGCAGGTCGGCCACGAGCGGCGTGGCGACGTTGTAGGGGAGGTTGGCGACGAGGATCCAGCCGTCATGACCGTCGAGCAGCGCGTCCCAGTCGAGACGGCGGGCGTCGGCCTCCACCACCCGCACACCGAGCGGTGCCACCTCGTCCCGTAGCACCGCGGCCAAGCCGCGGTCGACCTCGATGGCCGTCACCTCGGCACCGGTGTCGGCCAAGGCCATGGTCAAGGAGCCGAGGCCGGCGCCGATCTCCACGACCCGGTCGCCCGGGCCTACGCCGGCCAGTCGAGCGATGCGCCGCACGGTGTTCGGGTCCACGACGAAGTTCTGCCCGAGGGACCGGCTGGGGGCGAGGCCGTGGCGTTCGAGCAGCTCGGCGGCTTGGCGCCGCGAGAGCGTCACCAGGTGATGCGGACGGGGATCGGTGACAGCACCGGGTCCGCCAGCACCGCGAAGGCCGTGGC
>CAZTVJ010000314.1:0-1692 GCA_964616935.1 uncultured Acidimicrobiales bacterium
GCCGGCGTGTCGAACCCCTACCTCAGCCAGATCGAGCGGGGGCTGCGAAGGCCGTCGGCCGAGATCCTCCAGCAGATCGCGAAGGCACTGCGCATCTCGGCCGAGAGCCTGTACGTACGAGCCGGGATCCTCGACCCCGACGGTCTGCCCGAGGTGTCGGTCCGGGAGGCCATCCAACGGGACCCGGCGCTCACCAGCGATCAGAAGCACAGCCTGCTCACCGTCTACGAGAGCTTCGTGGCGCGCCACGCCGAGGCCGAGGTCGTTCTGGCCGAGGGCACCGATGGCGAGCCGGCGGAGGCTCCGGCGGCGCGCGAATCCCGACCAGGGGCCTAGCCTTTCGTCTCGTGCCCTGCACTCTGGATCAGCCTCGCCCACTCGCGCCCGCTGCGGCGCCGGGCCGGGAGCACTGACCACAGTCGTGCGCCGCCTGGCCATGCTCTCGCTGCACACGTCGCCCTTGGCCCAGCCCGGGTCGGGCGACAGCGGCGGCATGAACGTCTACGTCCGCGAGCTCGTGTCGGCATTGGCGCAGGCCGGCATCGACTGCACGACGTACGTCCGGCGCTGGCAGCGCGACCTCCCCGACGAGGTCTTCGTCGAACCTGGCTTCCGGGTGGTCCACATCGACGCGGGACGGCCCGACCTGGCCAAGGAGGCGCTCCCCGACGTGGTGGGCGAGTTCGCCGATGGCGTCGTCGACCACGTGGCGCGCACCGGCGGCACCGATCTCCTCCACGCCAACTACTGGCTGTCGGGGTTGGCCGGCCACCGCATCAAGCACGAGCTGGACCTGCCGCTGGTCACCACCTTCCACACCTTGGCTCGGGTGAAGGCGGAGAACGGCGACGCCGAGCCCGAGCGGCGGGTCCGCGCCGAGGCCGAGGTCATCGGATGCACCGATGCCATCTGTGTGAGCTGCACCGAGGAGGAGCAGCAGTTCCGGCGCCTCTACGGCGACCCGCCGGGTCGCGTCGAGATCGTGGCGCCCGGGGTGGAGCACGCGTTCTTCTCACCGGGCGACCGTCGCGGTGCCCGCCACGCCCTCGGCCTCGCCGTCGACCGTCCCGTGCTGCTGTTCGTCGGCCGGATCCAGCCGCTGAAGAGCGCGGACGTGGCCGTGAGGGCCCTCCAGGCGCTCGACCGCGCCGACGCCGTGCTGGTCATCGTCGGCGGGGCCAGTGGCGCGGATGGCGACGCCGAGGTGGAGAAGCTGCACGCGCTCGTCGACGAGCTCGGGCTCACCGATCGGGTGCGCTTCGTCCCACCGCAGCCCCACCACCTGCTGTCCAGCTGGTACCGCGCCGCGGACGTCGTGCTCGTGCCGTCTCGCTCGGAGAGCTTCGGGCTGGTCGCGCTCGAGGCGGCGGCCTGCGGCACGCCCGTCGTGGCTGCGGCCGTCGGCGGCCTGCTCACGCTGGTCGACCACGGCCACACCGGGTTCCTGGTGGAGGGACGCGATCCGGAGATCTACGCCGCCTACACCGCCGAGCTGCTGGAGAACGAGGCGCTCGCCTGGGAGCTGGGCGTCAGCGCGGCAGCGCGGTCGCGGCGCTACACGTGGTCGCTGGCGGCGGCGCGCTTGCGCCGGCTCTACGCCGATCTCACCGTCGGTTCGCTCCTGGCGTGCTCCTAGTGGGCGGTCGCTAGTCATGTCCGAGCTGTTCGACGACGGCGCCCTCGACGCCCTGG
>CAZTVJ010000315.1:0-5113 GCA_964616935.1 uncultured Acidimicrobiales bacterium
ACAACAGGAAGCCGGTGAACATGAGCACCGTCGGGAGAGCCATGCGCTCGCTGGCCGAGTTGGCCGCCGCCTCGACCTGGGCCAGCTGATGACCGCGCATCGAGGCGGCCTTGGCCGCCAGCGACCCGCGCACGCGTGCGCCCTGCTGCCCAGCGAGGCGCACGCTTGCCGCCAGCTGCTGCAGGTCGGCGACGCCGAGGTCGTCACCGAGCTCGGCGAAGCAGTCCCACGGTGATTGGCGCATCGCTCGGCTGCGGGCCAGCGCGCTTCGGATCTCGGCGAAGGCCCAGCCGTCGCCAGCCTCGGCGGCTGCCTCGAGCGCGGTCTCCGTACCGGCACCGCCCGCCAAGACCACGTTCACGAGATCCAGGTAGCTCGACAGCGCGGCGCAGAACGCTGCCCGCCGGCTCTTGGCCGCGTCGCGCAGGAGCAGATCGGGAAGCACGAAGCCGGCGGCGGCCAGGGCCATCGCCGCGACGGGAACGGCGGCGACCGGCACCGCGACGCCGTTCGCCACCATGGCGATGCCGAGCACGAGCGGAACGACCAGGCCTGCCAGCGCGGTGGCGAGCTTCTCGAGCGCGTGGTGCTCGGCCGTACGCCCCGTCACCCGGAGGTCGGGCGCGATCGCGTCGAGGCGGCCACCGAGCGCCGCCGTCATGCGACGACCGACCCGATCGCCCAGCGATCGCGGCTGGGACGTTGTCGGGACCGCGGAACGGTCGAGCGCACCCATCGCCATGATCAGCTCCGGGCGGCGGCCGATCAGGGCTCGCCCGACCAGCCACACGCCGAGCCCGATCGACGCGCCGAGCAGGAGTGCCGTCATCACGCCAGGCCCTCCGCGGGACGGCGGCCCAGGAAGCGCTCGGGCAGCTCGATGCGGCCCATGCGGTCCATGGCCAGCACCGAGCCGACGAAGATGCCGCCGATGAGGAGCAGCATCACCTGGCCGCCCGGCCCGTCGTAGGGCTGAAGGTAGCGCCGATCGAGCACCATGAGACCAGCGGCGAAGAGGGCGACGCAGGACGTGATCACCCGCACCGACGTACGGGTGCGTGCCCGACCGGCCCAGACCCGGGCCCGCATCTGCGCCTCATCGCGGGCGCACTCGGCGAGCTGGGTGAGCAGGGGCCCGAGCTCGCGGGCCTGGCGCTCGGCTGCCGTCACCAAACCGGCCACCACGAAGTCACACGTGGGGTGGTCGACCTCGTCGGCGAACAGCCTCAGGGCGTCGGCGAGGCGGAGGTGGTCGAGCCGCGCGGCCAGGTGGGCGACGGGAACGGCGATGGGTCCCGGTGCCACCGGAGCACTCGCCACGATGGCCTGCTCCAACCCGCTCGCCGCTGCCATCGTGTCACGCAGCATCTCGGCCCATGCGGCGACGGCCTCGACCTTGTCGATCTCCACCTGGTACCGCTTGGCGCCCCCGAGAGCGAGGGGCAGCACACAGGTGGCGGCGCCTGCGATGAGCGCGCCGGCCAGCCAACCGGTCATCGCCCCAACGGCAACAGCGACAGCGAGCCCGACGGCGAGTCTCGCCAGCAGGTGGCCGGGGCGCCGACCGCCCTGGACGCCCCGACCACCTGCTCGCCGCTCGGGGAGCGCGCGCCGTCCGGCGATGCCGAACATCACGAGCAGCACCCCCAGACCGAGCCCGGCACCAAGCGCCAGCACGACGAGCGACGTCACGGTCGCCACCGCCCTGGTGATGCGACGAGCATCGCGCCATCGAAGCCGTGGCGTCCGAGGAGGGCGGCGGTGGGCTCCCGCATCGGGTAACCGAGCACGGCGGCCCCATCGGGTCCGGGCAGGAACACCTCGTTCGACACGATCTGCGTGCCGTCGGCATCGACGACCTCGCGCACACTGACGACGCGGCGGACACCCTCGATCATCTCGATCGACACCACGAAGTGGATAGCGCTGGCAACGAGCAGGTTCACCGTCTCGACGGGCAGCCTGGTGTCGGCCATCGCCACATACGCGGCAAGCTTGGGGAACACCGAACGCGTGGTGTCGGCGTGCATCGTGCACATCGAGCCGTTGTTGCCCTGGCTCATCGCGAGCAGCATCGGGAACGCCTCGCCACCGCGCACCTCACCGACGATCACGCGGTCGGGATCCATCCGCAGTGCCATGCGGGCGAGGTCGAGCATGGTGATGGCGCCCCGGCCCTCGATGTTGGCCGGCCTGGCCTGGAGCATGTCGTGATCGGGATGGCGATCCGGGAAGCGGTCGATGCCCAGCTCGTAAGCGTCCTCGATGGTTACGATCCGCTCGGACGGCGGCACCTCGTTGAGCAGGGCACGGAGCAGGGTCGTCTTTCCCGTCCCCGTTCCGCCCGCCACGATGAGGTTGCGGCGGGCTCGGACAGCCGCGGCGAGGAAGGTCCGCAGCGTCGAGTCCACCATGCCCCGCTCGGCCAGCTCGTCCAGGGACGACAGCTCGAACCGGTGGCGGCGGATGATGACGCTTGGTCGCGAGGAAACGTCCATGGTGGCGAACAGACGTGAACCGTCCGGCAGCTGCAGGTTGAGCTCGGGGTTCGCGGCATCGAAACGGCGCTCACTGCGACCCATCCGGGTGGCGGCGAGGCGGACGAGCTCGACCAGCTCCTCGTCGGTGTCGGCCACGGGATCACCGGTCACGCGGGAGCCATCACGTCGTTTCAACCACACGGAGTCGCAGCCACGGATGTGGATGTCGGAGACGTCGGGGTCCTCGAGGTACGGCTGGATCCGGCCGAGCCCCTGCACCTCGGCGATCACGGCGGCGAAGAGCGCGTCCTCGTCGGCCACCGAGAGCAGGTCGTGGCCAGACGCCAGCCGGTGGTTGGCCACGTCGTCGAGCTCGACGGCGACGAGCCGGGCCGTCAGCTGGCGGACGTCGTCCGACGAGAGCCGCGCTCGGCCACCGCCCTCGCGCTCGATCTGGGCGGACGCGAGCGCTTCACCGACGCCCCGCGCCAGCCGGTGGACCAGCGCCACATCGGGCCGGGTCATCCCGTCGCCTCGCCGCTCAGGTGCTCCTCGTCGCCGATGACCGGGCGGGCCTCCTCCGCATCCAACCGCGCCGAGACCGCCGCGGCCACGACCCGCGCGCTGCGCACGAGCGGGCTGGCCCGCCAGCGCAGGGCGGACCGGGAGCCGTCGACCGCGGCGGCACCCTTCGCGTCGTGGGCCAGCACGCCGATGACGTCGACGCCGAGGGCGTCGGCCACCATTGCAGGCCCGTAGGGCGTGGTGCCGACGAGCACGACGGCGACCTCTCCCTGGTCCTGGAGGACCGGGAGGCGCTGCGACAGTGCCGTGATCTCGTCGAGGCGAGGCCGCAAAACGACGAGCAC
The DNA here is from genome assembly GCA_964616935.1 of uncultured Acidimicrobiales bacterium. Lineage (GTDB taxonomy): Bacteria > Actinomycetota > Acidimicrobiia > Acidimicrobiales > Ilumatobacteraceae > CAZTVJ01. The sequence continues at coordinate 3,350 of CAZTVJ010000315.1, forward strand.
GAGGGTGGCCCACTCGAGCAACGCGACACTGGGCGACGTCGGCCCGAGTGGTCCTGCGTCCACCAGCACGTCGGTGTGGGCGAGCTGGGCGAGGTGCTGCCCGATGCGAGCCGCACCCGTACGGAGCGCAGCATGCGTCTGCTCCGCCGATGGGTGGGCCACCACGACGGACAGGCCGCCGGGCAGCTGCTGCGCGTGGTCCCAGGCGTCCGTGGGGCGCAGGCCCGAGCGCGTCCGGCCGGCGAGCTCGGTGAGGTTCGGGTGGGCGGCGAGCCCGTACCGGGCGGCCAGCACACCGCCGTCGGGGTCGGCCTCGACGATGAGGGGCTGTCGCCCATCGCGGGCCCACACCGCTCCGAGGGCGAGCGTCGCGGTCGTGACGCCAGGAGCGGAGCGGTTGGCGCCGAGCACGACGAGCGCCATGGCTACCGCACCACCCGCACGACACGAACCTGGTCGGCCGCGGCGGACACCCGCTGGGCGTCGGCCTCCGCGAGGCGAAGCGTGACGAGCACGGTCGCTTCGGCATCGGCCGTGGGGGTGACCTCCCACACCGTGGCCTGGCTGGCCAGGACGTCGGGCTGCCGGCTGCTCCCGGCCGCATCGCCGGCCACCGGCGAGGCCGCCGCCACGACCGCGACCGAATCGCCGGGGGCGAGGCTGCCGGCGGGGTAGCCACCAGGCCCGAGCTTGAGGCCGACCAACGCCTCACCGGCCGCCAGTACCGGCTGCTCGGCGACGAGACCCGGCACGAGCACCGCTCCTGCCGGCAGCGCCGCGACCGCGCTCTTGCCGACGAGCTGGCTGCGGGCGGACCAGGCCACTGCGCCGACGCCGGCGCTCAAGGTCACGTCGGCGGGACGAAGGTCGGCCTCGGTGACCACGGCACCGGCCGCGAGGGGTACCCGTAGGACGGCGACCGGCGCGCTCGCGGTGGACGACGACCACCACAGCACGGCGCCGAGGCCGAACACACCGACGAGCAGCACGCCGAGCACCAGCTCGGGCACGCGGACGCGGCGGCCTCGCGGCGTGGGGCGGAGCCGGACCGCGTCGTCGCGCCGGGGTGCGGACGTGGCCCGCTCACGAGCGTGCACGGGGGGTCGTTCGATCGTGGTGGCCATCGTCATCCGGGGTGGTGGGGGGCGGTGGAGCGCCGTCGGCAGGAGGATCCGGGAGGCCGCATCGATGCGCTCGTTCCGTGGTTGCCACGGTAGGGGTGCGTTGGCTTCGTCAACCATGGGCACTTCGGCTCAAACACAGCCGGGATGTGTGCGCCGGTGGCGTCCGATCGGAAACGTACGGCGCGATCCTCACGCGCAGCAGCCGCGCCGCCGCTCGTCGTGCCGGATCCAGCTCAGCTGCGGAAGTAGCCCGCCACGTCCACGACGAGGTGCGTCCCGGCCTGGCTGTAGACGTCGAAGGAGCCGTTGGCCAGCGTGGCCACGACGGCGTTCGGGATGGTCTGGCCGGCGTACTCGAGGTTGAGGTTGGACGCCTCGGGGAGCCCGACGCCCGCTGGGTACACCGTGACGAACCCGGGCGCGACCGCCTGCGTCGCGGTGACGTTCAGCATGGCCGCAGCCACCCCGGACGACGGCAACGGGGGGAGGTTGGCCCGCACACGAGCCACGGCCCCTTCGGTGACGGGGCGGGAGAACGGCGCCCGGGTGTCCTGGATCCGTTGCGGGCGCAGCGGGATGAACAGCCCGGCGGCCGACACTGGCGCGGTGGCGTCGGTGAAGTAGCCGGTCACGTCGGCGA
>CAZTVJ010000316.1:0-2450 GCA_964616935.1 uncultured Acidimicrobiales bacterium
TTGCTGCGCGGTCGGGCCTGGTGCATGGAGGTGGCGGACACGGACACCGTCGGGCTGCTCGACATCACGGTCGACGACGTCGTGCCCATGGGCTCGGTGTCCATCGCGACGCGTAGCACCCGGGACGTCCAGCTGAGCTGCCCGGTCGTCCCGGCGGGTGGCCGGGCCGAGCTCATCCGAGGGGTGGTCGACTACCGCCGCGACGACCTCACCCACCGCGTGACCACCTTCGCCACGGCGACGGAGGCCGAGCTGGAGCGCGGCACGATCAGTCGATCGGTCGACTCGTCGGATGACTGCTTCGTCCGAGCACAGATCCGCGACAAGGACAACCGCATCGTTGCCTTCTCCAACCCGATCTGGCTGTTGCGCAAGGCGCCGCCGGGGCCGTGCCCCATCGCTCGCCTGGCGCCAGGGGTGACGGGTTGCGGTACGCCGGCGAGCAGTGCGCTCCACGGCTACGGCCGCTTCGCGCCTGCTGGCCCGGTCCGCGTGCTCGACACGAGGGTGGGTCTGAACTGGCCGGGCACGGCGCCCCTCACCGCCGGCGCCCCCGTCGCCATCCAGATCGCCGGCCTGGGAGGCGTGCCTGCGGACGCCGCGGCCGTGGCGATGAACGTGACTGTCACCGCGCCGTCAGCGACGGCCTACCTCACGGTGTACCCGGCCGGCGGCCTGGTGCCGAACGTCTCCAACCTCAACGTGGAACCGGCGGAGACGGCTGCGAACCTGGCCGTCGTCCGCCTGGGACCGGGAGGGCGGGTGCACGCGCTGCTGAGCGCCGGCACTGCCCACCTGATCATCGACGTGGTCGGGTGGTTCGGATCTCGCCAGACCACCACGGGCGCCTCGGGCCTCACGGTGCAAGCCCCGCTGAGGGTCCTCGACACCAGGGTCGCCGCGCTCGCCCAGGGCCACGGAAAGGTCGGTCCTGGCCAGTCGATCGAGGTGCAGGTCGTTCCGCCGTCTGAGGGAGCGACCGGGGTGGTGCTCAACCTGACCGGCACGGAGCCCACCGCCACGACGTACGTGACGGCCCATCCCGCGGACCGACCGTTGCCACTCGCCTCCAACCTGAACCTCGTGCCGGCGCAGACGAGGGCGAACCTGGTGATGGTGAGGGTGTCGCCGTCCGGACGCATCCGCCTGGCCAACGCGGCCGGCTGGGTGCACCTGCTCGCGGACGTCGTCGGCACCTACGGCTCTCCCGTCGTCGGTGAGCAGACGACGGGCCGGGTCGTGCCCCTCGACCAGCCTCTGCGGATCGTCGATACGCGCTTGACCGGCGAACCGCTGATCGGCCCGGCAAGCCGGACCCATACGGTGCCGGCCGTGGCGAGCGACGTACGTGCCGGCGTCGCCGGAGTGGTCGTGAACCTCACCGCCCTCGGGGCCACCTCCACCACCTACCTCACCCTCCACCCCGCCGGTGCGCCGCTACCGCTGGCGTCGAACCTCAACCTCACCGCGGGGCAGGTGCGGCCCAACCTGGCGGTCGTGATGCTCGACGCCGACCGGCGGTTCACGGTGTTCAACTTCGCCGGCCCGGTGCACTACCTCGTCGATCTCACCGCGCTGATCCTGAGCTGAGCCTGCCGGCGTCAGGCGTCGGCGGCGCGATGCAGCCGGCCAGGGTGGCCGGGGTGGGATCGATCTCCCTGGGCATCACCCGGCGAGTAGCTGCCCACTCCCACCACCTCGCGGCGGGCGAAGCGCCACTGCCCGTCCTCCTTCACGAGTTCGTCCACCCAACGGCCCCAGTAGTGGAGGTTTGACGGCACCGGGCGACCCTACCCAGGCTGGCTGCCAAGATGGATGGTCGGCAAACTCGGGAGGGGCCGTGGAGGAGCTGGCGTACTGGTCGGCCACCGAGCTGGCGGCACGCATCGCCAAGGGCGAGGTGTCGAGCCGGGAGGCACTCGGTGTGTTCCTCGAGCGGGTGAGCCGGCTCGACGGCCCGATCAACGCCGTCGTCACCACCGACGTCGAGCGCGCGTTTGCCGAGGCGGGGCGAGCCGACGAGGCCACCGCGAAGGGCTGGGGCAACGGCCCGCTCCACGGCGTGCCGATCACCATCAAGGACTCCTGGAGCACGAAGGGCATGCGCACCACCTCGGGTGCGGCCGAGCTGGCCGACCACGTGCCCACCGAGGACGCCTGGCCGGTGGCCCGCCTCCGGGCCGCCGGCGCCATCGTCTACGGCAAGACCAACCTGCCGCTCTACGCCGGCGACCTCCAGACCTACAACGACGTCTTCGGCACCACCAACAACCCCTACGACACGAGCCGAACCCCGGGTGGGTCGTCGGGAGGGTCGGCGGCGGCACTGGCCTGCGGGTTCACCCCGCTCGAGGTGGGCAGCGACATCGGCGGCTCCATCCGGCTTCCGGCCCACATGTCGGGCGTCATGGGCCACAAGCCGAGCTACGGCATCGTGCCCGCCCATGGCC
>CAZTVJ010000317.1:0-17530 GCA_964616935.1 uncultured Acidimicrobiales bacterium
ACGAGCGAGGGGAGCTTGACCCGCTCGCCGGTGGCCAGGGCCTCCTCGACGGCGACCGTGGCCAGGGTGACGGCGACCAGCGTTCGCAGCGCGATGGGCATGGGCGTACCTCGACGCACGGCGTCGACGAACGCGTCTACCTCGGCCGCCTGACCCTTGTCCGGGGTGAGGGCCACCTGTCGCTTGCGCCGCGAACCGGCCCACAGGTCCGCCCGGCGGAAGTTGTCGAGGCGGGCCACCTTGCCGTCGGCGATGACGTCGAAGGTCTCCTTGGGAAAGCGGTTGCTGCCCTGGGTGGCGTAGGTGACCACACCGGTGGAGCCGTCGGCGAACGAGATGGTCACGTGCACGTCGTCGGGCAGACCACCGGCCCGCTCGGCGCTCACGGCGACAGGATCGGACTCGAGCCACCATGCCAGCGTGTCGATGAAGTGGCCGCCCTCGCCGACGAAGCGGCTGCCCTCGGTGCCGGCCTGGCTGTACCAGCTGGACGACGAGAGCCGACCGGCGTTGACGAGGTAGCGACCCATCGCCGGCTGAGCCCGCCGTCCGGCGCGCCGACGCAGCTCGACCAGCAACGGTGCGAACCGGCGGTTGAAGCCCACCTGAAGGCGGTCGTTGCCCGTGTCGCGGACGGCGTCGACGACGTCCACCACCTGCTGCTCGGTGAGCGCAAGGGGCTTCTCGACGAAGACGGCCTTTCCCGCTCGCAGCGCCTCGCTCACCATCCGGGCATGCGAGGAGTGCCTCGTGACCAGGAACACCGCATCGATGTCCGGATCGTCGAGCACGTCGCGGTGGTCGGTGGTCGCCCGATCGAAGCCGAACTTCCGCTGCGCGCTGACGCACGAGAGCGAGCTGGACGTGGCGACGGCGCCCAGCGTCACGTCTTCCCGCTTGGCGAGGTGGGGCAGGAGCATCGTGGAGGCGTAGTTGCCCGCCCCGACGAAGCCCACCCGCAGGGACCGACCCGTGACAGGAAGCGGGGCTGAGCCGACCGCCGGAGCGCGGGTGACCGAGCGCACGATCGGGGCATCAGCCGGATACTCGAACAGGAAGCCGATGCCCTTCAGCTCACCGGCGTTCATCCGCTCGTAGGTGGTGACCGCATCGGCGAACGGCACGACGCCGGACACCAGCGCGTCGAGGTTGATGCGGCCACGACCGAGCAGGTCGACGAAGCACTGGAGGTTGCGTCCCTCCGTCCAGCGGACGTAGCCGATCGGGTAGTCGATGCCGCCCTCTTCGTAGAGCGGGTCGTACCGGCCGGGCCCGTACGAACGGGAGAAGCGGACGTCGAGCTCCTTCTCGTAGTACGCGTTCCACGGGAGGTCGAGCGAGCACTTGCCGATGTCGATGACGCGACCGCGGTCGCGCGCCAGCTCGGCGGCCAGCTCGACCGGCTGGTTGGTGGGCCCACCCGCGGCGAGGAACACGGCGTCGGCGCCGGCGCCGGCCGTCAGCTTGGCCAGAACGCTGACCAGCTCGCCCGTCGCGTCGGGGCTGGCGGCCACCAGGGCACCCTGCTCCTCGGCCAGACGGCAGCGCGCCTCGGAGATGTCGACGCCGAGCACCTGCACGCCCGCCGCGTCGAGCAGCTGCACGAGCAGCTGGCCGATGAGGCCGAGACCGATGACGACGGCCACCTCGCCGAGTCCGAGCTCGGCCTGGCGAAGGCCCTGCATCGCGATGGCGCCGACGGTCGTGAACGCAGCGTGGCGAGGTTCGACCCCGTCTGGCACCGTCGCGCAGAGGTTGACCGGCACCCAATTCAGCTCGGCGTGCAGGGCGTACTGGTTGCCGGCGCACGCCACCCGATCACCGACGGCGAAGCCCGTCACACCGTCACCGACCTCGAGCACGGTGCCGCAGAGCGAGTAGCCGAGCGGCGTGTAGGAATCGAGCTGGTTCATCACCTTCTTGAACGCGGCCTGCGGGCCCTGCTGGGCGACGGTGTCGAGCACCTTGCGGACCTGGTCCGGGCGGGCCCGCACCTTGCCCAGCAGGGAGAGCTTGGCCTCCCCCACCTTCATGAGCTCGGTGCCCGCGGAGATCAGGGAGTACTCGGTGCGTACGAGCAAGCCGCCGGGGGCACAACGGGGTGCGGGCACGTCGACGAGGGTCAGGTCGCCCGTCTTGTAATTCTGCGCTATCTGCTTCACGTCGTCCTCACGGGGGTTGCGTCGGTAGCCGGCATGGCCGAGATCCCTGCCGTTCGAATGTCGGCCTGGCGGATCCACTCCTCGAGGGTGAGGAGCTGCCAGATCTCCTTGGAGCGGTCGGCCGTCCCGGCCCGATCCTCGCGGATCATCCGCTCGACCGCCGGACGGCGGATCATGCCCATGCGCACCAGCTGACCATCGGGCAGCAAGTCGTCCACCATCTCGGACAGGTCGCGCCGGACCCACGACCGCAGCGGGGCGCTGAACAGGCCCTTGGGCCGGTAGATGATCTCCTTCGGGAGCACGCCCTCGGCGGCCTTCTTCAGGATGGCCTTGCGCTCACGACCGTGGATCTTGTCCTTCGCCGAGAACGTGAAGGCGGCCTTGGCCACCTCGACGTCGACGTACGGCACTCGCACCTCGGTGGACGCCGCCATCGACGAGCGATCGGTGTAGGCGAGGTTGAGCCCGGCCAGGAACATCTGCACGTCGGTCATGCACATGCGGTTGACCGGGTCGTCGAAGCCGGTGCCTTCGTAGACGGCCGCGTGCTCGTCGAAGAGGTGCTGGACCGCGGGCATGAGCGACGGGTCGAGCAGGTCGGCGAACTCGTCCTGGCCATAGATCGTGTAGCTGCGTCGGAACGCAGCCTCCTCGGGCAGGTCGGCGAAGGCCACGAACCGCTTGGCCCACCGCGACCACCGAAGGCCACGGGACCCGACCGCCACCGGCAGCCGGCCGACCGTCGGCGTGATCAGGCTCTGTCGCACCGCACTCGGCAGCCGCCGGTAGCGCGCCGCGAGCAGGCAGGCGTAGTGCTTGCGATAGCCGCCGAACAGCTCGTCGGCGCCCATGCCGGACAGCAGCACCTTCACCCCGGCCTCGCGGGCGGCGGTGCAGATGAGGTAGGTGTTGATGGCGGCGGCGTCGCCGATCGGCTCGTCGAGGTGGTGCACCATCTTCGGCAGCATCGACACGACGTCGGGCTCGATGCGGATCTCGTGGAGATCGATGCCGTACTGCTGCGCCACGACCTTGGCGTAGTGCAGGTCGTCGGGCATGGCCTCCAGCCGCTGGTCTTCCTCGCGGAAGCTGATCGTGTACGCGTCGATCTGCGGGTTGGAGCGCTTGGCCAAGACGGTGACGAGGCTGGAGTCGAGCCCTCCCGACAGGAACGTGCTCACCGGCACGTCGGCGATGAGGTGCTTCTGCACCGAGTCCTCGAGGATGTCGAGCAGGTCCGTGGCGGTGAGCGAGCCAGGCTCCCCCACGAGATCCCGTACCGGCGACCAGTACTGGTGGACGGTGAACGAGCGGCCCGGCGCAACCTCGGCCCAGTGGCCTGGCGCCAGCTTCTCGACGCCGCGGACGGCGCAGTGGCCCTCCGGGATCCAGTAGTACATGAGCGAGGCGATGATGGCTTCGGGGTCGAGGTCGACCGACCCTCCGAGCGCGGGCAGCAAACCCTTCAGCTCGGAGCAGAAGGCCAGGCCGGCGCCGCGCTGCGCGTAGAACAGCGGCTTGATGCCGAAGTGGTCGCGAGCGAGCACGAGGCGACCGGTCTGCTCGTCGAGCAGCCCGAACGCGAACATGCCTCGAAAGCGGCGCAGGCTGTCGGGGCCCCAACGCCGCCACGACTCGAGCACCACCTCGGTGTCGGAGCTGGTGCGGAACCTGACCCCGATGGCCTCCAGCTCGCGCCGCAGCTCGCGGTAGTTGTAGAGCTCGCCGTTGTAGACGAGCACCAAGCCGTCCTTGACGAAGGGCTGATCGGCGTCGGTCGACAGGTCGATGATGGCGAGACGGCGCTGGGCCAGACCGGCCTGCCACGACGGGGTGGCGCGGTCCCAACGACCGACGCCGTCAGGGCCGCGGTGGGCGATGGCCGCCGACATCCGGTCCAGGACATCGGGCGCGCCCGACCACCCGTAGAGCCCGGCGATCCCACACATGCTGCGACTCCTCAGGCCGGGCCGAGCAAGCGCTCGTACACCGACACGTAGTGGGACGCCTGGTGGTCCCACGCCAGGTCGTCGACGACTCGGGCGCGGCCGAACTCGGACATCTCGGCCCGCCGCAGCGGGTCGTCGACGAGCTCCGCGATGGCGTCCGCATACTGCTCGACGTCGTTGGGTTCGACGTAGACAGCGGCATCCTGCGCCGAGACCCTGGTCTCGACGAGGTCGAAGGCGATGACGGGAAGGCCGAAGGCCATGTACTCCATCGTCTTGTTCATGGTCGACACGTCGTTGAGCGGGTTCTTCGGGTCGGGCGAGAGGCCGAGCACAGCCGTGCTCATGAGCTCTTTGACCAGCGAGTCGGGAGCCCGACCGGTGAAGTGCACGACGTCGGCCACGTCGAGATCGTCGGCGAGCAGGCGGAGCTCGTCGAGGCAGTCGCCCGAGCCGATGAAGGTGGCCGCGATGTCGTCGCGCCGCAGCTCGTGCTTCAGATGGGCCACGGCCCGTACGGCGTAGTCGACGCCGTCCTGGGGGCCCATCACCCCGATGTACACGACCAGGTGCTTGAAGCCGCGCCGGTGGGCCCGCACCTCATCGGCCGCCTTGAGCAGCTCGGGATCGGGGCCGGTGCGCACGACGGTGACGCCGTCAGGGGCCTTGGAACCGCGACGCATGGCCACGGCGCGGTAGGAGTCGTTCGTGGACACGACGTGGTCGGCCGTTGCATAGGTGCGCCGCTCGAGGAGCAGCAGCGCCTTCTGCAACCACCGGGAGCCTTCGGGGAAGCGGGACTGGTAGAGCTCTGGGCAGAGGTCGTGCTGGTCGAACACGAACTTCACGCCGGCCGGCTTGAACAGCAGACCGATGGGCCAGAACGTGTCGGGCGGGTTGCAGGCCTGGATGGCGTCGAAGCCGTCCCGGCGGCGCACCTTCAGCGTGAGCCAGAGCGTGGCCAGGAAGCTGTGGAGGAACTCGTAGAAGAAGGCGAGCTTCGACTGCGTGGCGGGCGCCGGCTTGTACTTGTAGATCCGGACGCCGTCCAGCTCTTGGAACTTGGCGTCACCCTTGCCCTTTGGGCAGATCACGGAGACGCCGTAGCCGGCGCGCACGAGCGCCTGGCACTCCAGCCAGACGCGCCGATCGAACGGCACCGGCAGGTTCTGCACGATGATCAGGACGCGCTTGGCGCGTCGACGCCGCCTCATGCCCAGGCCTACCAGCAGCCACCGCGGTAGCCGGGCAGCGCTTCCACGTCCGCGCCGAGCGTGCCGACGAGGTCGACGACGACCGGCGGCTGCTGGCGGACGAGGGCGGCAACCACCTCGGGGTGCGGTGAGGCGACGACGGCAGCGCCGACCCCGGCGAGAGCTTCCTCCGGGGTCGGGACGAGCAGCCGGTGGAGGTGTGGCAGCCGGTCCTCGACGTAGCGCCGGTTGGCGCCGAAGAGTGCATCCGGCCGCACGATGGGGTCGTAGATGCGCAGCTGGACACCCTTGCCGATGAGCAGCTCGGCCAGCTCGACGTAGGGGCTCTCCCGCAGGTCGTCGGTCTCGGGCTTGAAGCTGAGACCGAGCAGGGCCACCTCCCGATTGGGGTTGTCGACGAGCTGGCGCACGAGGTCCCGCACGACGAGCTCGTTGGTGACCGACGTGCCGACGAGCAGTGGCGTGTCGAGGTGGGCCTGGCGGGCGAGGTGCTGCAGTGCCCGGAGGTCCTTCGGCAGGCAGGACCCGCCGTAGGCGAAGCCCGGCCGCAAGTAGGCGGTGGAGATGTTCAGACGGTCGTCCTGGTTGAAGATGGCCATGAGCGACCGGGTGTCGATGCCCAACGACTGGCACAGCCGGCCGATCTCGTTGACGAAGCTGATCTTCACGGCGTGGTAGGCGTTGCAGGCGTACTTGAGGCCTTCGGCCACGCGGATGTCGGTGGTGTGCACGGGCCGGTCCACGTCGGAGAACATCGTCGCGATCGTGTCGGACACCCGCGGGTCGCTGGCCCCGATGGCGATGAAGGGCGGGTCGAAGAAGTCGGCAAGACCAGAGCCCTCACGAAGGAACTCGGGGCACATCGCCAGGCCGAAGCCGTCGCCCGCAGCTCGCCCGCTCGCCCGCTCGATGGCCGGCGCCACGATGTCCTCGACGGTGCCCGGCGGCACGGTGCTGCGCACGACCACCACCAGGAAGCGCTGCGACGTGCGCAGGAACGTGCCGATCTCGGTGGCCGCTCGCTCGATGTAGGTCAGGTCGACCGAGCCGTCGGAGCGTGACGGCGTGCCCACGCTGAGCAGCGCGATGTCGGCGTCGACGAGGGCGTCGGCCGACGACGTCGTCGCCGACACCCAGCCGTTGCCGACCGCAGTGGCCAGGCGCTCGTCGAGCCCAGGCTCCACGACGGGGCTGCGCCCGCTCTGCACGAGGTCGACCTTCATGGCATCGGGGTCGACGCCGACGATGCGCCGGTCGGGTGCCGCCAGGCACGACGCCGTGACCATGCCGACGTAGCCCAACCCGAACACAACAACCTTCACAGGATCCTCGTTTCGTCTGCGCGCGCTAGGAGGCGACGCCACGGACACGGCTGTTGGAAGGGTAGGGGTCGTAACGCGTTGGAGACATAGGGCCATCGCATCACTGCGGCACTACGCGTGTGCCTCGACCGTTCCCGCACCGCACCCACCTCCGCCCGACTGCTTCCCGACAACCCGCTGACCACAGCACCGCTGCGACCGGAGCCGCCCGGCCCGGACATCGTAGTCACCCACGGGGTGACGTGCCCGGAACCGCCGGATGGCCAGGAGATGACGCCGAGAGCCCGGTGTCCACGTCGGCGAGGGCGTCGGCGCCCTCGGCCACCGACAAGCCGAGCACCACACCGGCGCCGGGCCCCGGAGGCGGCCAGGGAGCATCGAGCAGGTTCGCTGTCCACAGCTGCGCCGTGCCCGGGACAGGGGGTGGCAACGGGATCCCGAGGCGCGCAGCAGCCTCCGTGCGCCGGGTCGCCAGGATGCGCCGGAACACGAGCAACGTCGCCGCCGTCCCGGCCACGGCGGTGAGCACGCCCGCCCACGCTGCGCCAGTGATGCCGAACAGCGACGACAGGACCAGGACGGCCGCCACCGAGACGGTCGTGACGACGAGCCGTGCCGTCCACATCGTGCGGGCCTGCCGTAGGACTCGGATGGCGATGCCGGCGCCGAAGCTCCCGACGGCCACGGCGTAGGTGATGGCGCCGATGCGCGCCAGGTTCCCCGCCGAGCTGAACTGCGAGCCGTAGATCCACGTCAGCAGCTGCGGGCCGGCGACGAAGACCACGAGGCAGTAGGCGACGACGGCGGCGCCGACGAGCCGCGTCAGCTTGCGCGACACCTCGACGATGCCCGCCAGCCCGTCTCGCGCGTTGGCCCGGGCGAGGGTGGGAAGGCCCACGTTCCCGCCGGTGAGCAGGATCACCGCCGTCGGACCCATGAGGCTGAGGGCGGCCTTCAGCTCCCCGAAGGCGGCCTGACCGAGGAGGGCGGCGACAAGCAGGAGGTAGGTCTGATCGGCCGCGAAGATGGTCAGGAAGTCGGCCAGGAGCCACCGGGAGAAGGGCCAGTTGTGCGAGAACAGCGGCCCGGCACCTCGGCGGAACGGATGGACGCGGAACTGGAAGAAGCCGACCAGGGCACCCGCGGACGCACCGGCACCCCACGCCAGGATGAACCACGGCGCGGTTCGCCCACCCAGTGCGACGACCAGGGCCAGCGCCGCGACCTGGACCGCGACGAAGATCCCGTCGTTCACCAGCGCGACGCCGGGGCGGTGGAGGGCAAAGGCCATCGCTCTCCAGTAGTCCTGGGCGATGAGGACGGGCAGGAACGCGGCGATCATGAGCAGTGCCATCCCGATCTCGCCGGAGCCGACGGCCGTCAGGATCGCTCCGGCGACGACGACCACCGCCGCGATCCCGACGGCGAGCAGCAGGTCGGCCTCGAGGCCGCGTCGCAGCACGACCGGGCGATCACCGTCGAGCGCCCCGGAGATGACGATCGGTTCGGCCACGAGGGCCCGGTGGATGCCGAGCACCACGAGCCACAAGGTGAAGGCCAGGATGTAGGCACCGAACGGGCCCGGGCCGGCGAGCCGGCCGACGAGCACGCCGATCACGAAGTTCGACGCCGACGACAGCACCTGGTCGCTCGCCGTGAGCACGAGGCGCCGGTTGCCCATCAGGCGCGAGAACCGACTCGGGGGTCGAGCGGAGGGTGTGGCGAGGGCGGCGCCGGACATCAGCCGGTCCTACCGGGGTTCAGGACTCGACGGCCCGGCTGCGGAGCGGGGTGGCGCCGGAGGCCGGAGGGGCGTCGAGCTGCCCCGTGGTCTCGTCGAACCGGTCGGGCTGCAGCACGATGACGCCGGCGGGCTCGGCCGAGAGTTGGTCGAGGGCCTCGGCGTGGCGACGGATCGTCTCGCCCGAGGTGCGACCCGATCCCACGACGAGCAGGCCAGGAAGGAGAGCGAGCCCTGCGACATCCAGGGTGGGCGGTTCATCCCCGCCGAACCAGTCCCGGGAGTAGACGATGAGAAGGTCCGCATCGGCCAGCACGCTCGACTTCGACGACACCGTCCAGCGTCGGGCACGACCGGGCATGACCTTGAGCGAACCCGTGTTGAGACCTGTCCACGAACCACTCGTGGCGTCGGCTTCGGTCGGCAGGAACCACTTCCGGGGCGCTTCGCCCTCGTCGCTGCTCTCCCGGAGGAGGCCGGTGCTGACGAGGACACCCTGCAGCGTCGACGCCCCGTCGCTGACGTCGGCCACGAGCGGCTTGCGCCCGGCCACCATCAGGTCCTGGGCGAGACGAAGGACGAGCAACGCCGCTTCGCCGTCGCTGTCGACGGAGGCGACCACCACGGCGTCGGTCGTCTTGCCCAGGCCGATCTCCGCCGCGATCGCGTGGACGCCTCGTTCGAACGAGACGCCCGGCTTCTTCCACACCCGCGCGAGCCGGGCCCCTCGTGCCGGCAGGGCCCGACGACCAGGCAGCCGGATGCTGCGCAGGACGGGAGCACCCGCAGCAGCGGCGATGTCCTGGCGGTTGCGCAGCTTCCCGGACGTCAGCTCTCGCACGACGACGATGCCGACGCCGAGCGCCAGGCCTCCGAGGATGCCGAGGATCAGGTTGAAGCGCGTGTTGGGCTGCGTAGGGTCGGAGGGAGGGGAGGCCCGCTCGATGATCTTGCTGCCTTCACCGGCGATCGTGGCTTCCAGCTCGGCCGTGGAGATGGTGCCCTGGATGGAGCCGAGCTCTTCGACCATGGTCTGGCGGGTATCGACCAGCCGTGCGGTCGCGGTGTCGGTGACACCCGGTACCACCGGAGCGTTTCCCTCACCATCGGCGATCTGGCGGTCCAGCTCGGCGATGTCCGACTCGAGCTGCGCGACTCGGCCGCTGAGGGACCGGCGGAGCACGTCGACCTCCTCGTCGTCCTGCTCTCGCCGGAAGGTGAGGAACTGCTCGGCCAGGGTGTTCGCAACCGCGACCGACCCATCGGCCGATGATGCGGTGGCCTGGAAGACGAGGACGTCGTCCGTGCGGGCGATGGCCGTGTAGGTCTTGAGGAAGAGCTCGACCGGCTCCTTGATGTCGAGCGCGAGCTGCACCCGAGAGGCAACCGGCACGCTGTGGGCGATGGCCACCTCGGTCGCCATCTCGCCCTCGGGGGTGTTGCCGTTGGAGCCGGCGCGCCGCAAGATGACCGAGCTCGACGTCTGGTACCGCGTCGGCGTGATCGCCGAGAGGGCGACGCCGAGGAGGACCCCCGCCAGCAGGCAGAGGACGATGGTTACCCACGAACGCCGCAGCGCCTGGGACAGGGACCGTACGTCGAGCTCTTGGCGTTCCACAGCGATCAGCCGTTCGGTCGCGTCGGGAGGCAGGAGGGGAACATGACCTCCTCACGCTATCGAACCACCTCCGGCCGGTGAAGGGGCCAAAAGGCTCACACACCAGGGGCGCGGGGTCCAGAGGTCACGAGGCGCGACGCGCCACGGCTCCTTCGTAGATCTCCTCGAGCTGTCGCAGGTTCCGCTCGGGGGTGTAGCGCTGCTCGTAGCTCGTTCGGGCGGCACTGCCCATGGCCTCGGCGCGAGCCGGGTCGGCGTCGAGGACCGCGAGTGCTCGCGAGAGCGACACGGCATCGCCGGGCGGGACGAGGAGACCGTCGCGACCGGACTCGATCAGGTCCGGGAACGACGCATGATCCGTGGCGACGGCGGGAACGCCGGCCACCTTGGCCTCGACGACCACCAGCCCGAAGGTCTCCTCCCACACGGACGGCACCACGACGGTGATGGCACGGTCGATGAGGTCGGCGCACTCGGCGGCGGAGCGATGGCCGACGAACTCGACCGATGGGTCGTCGGCGGCCCACGCCTGTACCTCGTCGGCCAGCGGGCCGCCCCCAGCGATCACGAGCTGGTGGGTGAAGCCCCCGGCAGGCTGATGGCGGGTCCAGGCCTCCCTCAGCACCGAGATGCCCTTCTCCGGCGCAAGCCGTCCGAGGTACAGGACGTGCTCGCCGGCGCGGCGCCGCTGCGCCAGCGCGGCCCCGTCGTTGCGATCGCGGACGAAATTCGGCTTCACGACGAGCCGATCCGCCGGGAAGCCCGCACGGGCGAAGACGGCTGCCTCGGCCGACGAGAGGGCGATGAAGGCGTCGACATCGCGCCGCCACCGGCCGGTGTTGACCACGATCGAGGTGGCGTTCGGCATGGTCAGGATGGACGAGTCCCGGTAGCAGCCATGGCGGATGCCAGGGAGGGGTGACGCCCCCACGCAGTCGTGGCAGACGGCGCCGTCGCGGAACAGGGTGCCGCCCGCACAGATCAACCGGTAGTTGTGGAGGGTGGCAACGACGGGGACCGCCGCCGCGCGGGTCGCCGCCAGAACCGACGGGCTGAGCAGCGGGAACGTGTTGTGGAGGTGGACCACATCTGGTCGGAAGCCGGCGATGGCTCGTGCCAGGTCGCGGCGGGATCCTGGAGCCCAGACGACCTGGGCGGGCAGGCTCGCCCGCCGGGCCCGGCCGAACGACGCGATGGCGTCGCTCGACACCTCGAACGGCTCGATGGTGTGACCGCCCTCGCGTAGCAGTGTCGTTTCGGCATCGACGACGTGGTTCTCGCCGCTCGGGGCGTCGGACCGGTAACGGTTGTGCACCACGAGGACGCGCACCCGCTAGAGCCTCAGCTTCATCGGACCCCGCGGGCGGGACCTTCGACCCCACACCAAGGACGCCGCGACGAGCAGCGTGAGCACGTAGGACGACATGTCACCGATGCCGGTCTCGGTGTACGACGCCACGATGCAGTAGGTGACCAGGAAGAGCGCGACGGCACGACGTGGTCCAGGCGGAGCGAACACCGTCGCACCGACCAGCGCGACGAGGATGGCGACCACGAGGGTCACGCCGATCCGTCCCGACTCGTGGTAGACGGACAGGAAGCCGCTGTCGATCGGCAGGCCGTTGATCGACTTGTCCGTGAGACCCACGCCGAAGAGGTCGGTGAACTGGCTGCGCGGGAAGGCGTAGACCATGTCCCAGGCGAGCGTCCGCCCGGTCAGCGTGGCGAACTGCGCCTCGTCCTGGCCGCGGCGGAACCATGCGTCGGCGAGCGGGCCGAGCAGCAGTACGATCAGGGGTGTGGCCAGGAGGAGCAGGGTGACGACGGCCCGGGCGCGCTTGCTCGTGGTGACGAGCGACAGCAGGCCGAGGAGCAGCGCCACCACGAGGGCGAGCATCGCGGTTCGGGTGTAGCTCAGCACCAGGAACGTGACACCGATGGTGAACCAGAGCATCCCTCGTTTCGCCCGCACGACCCGGCTGATCACGAGCAGCAGGGAGATGCCGGCCAACAAGCCCGCCACCTGGCCCACCTGGGGCGGCTCGAGCGCGGGGATCTGCGAGAACAGCCGGCCCTGGACGTTGAACCCGAGACCGGCCCCGAGGCTGAGCGCCACCATGACCAGCAGGAACTTCAGCACCCCGATGTGGCTCTCGAGCAGGACGTCACGATCCCGCTGCCAAAAGGGACTGAGCAACAGCACGACGAGGAGCGCGAGCCCGAAGCGCCCCGCGCGGAACAGGCTGCCGAGACCGGCCCAGCCACCCAGCACCGGCAGCACCGCCAGCGTGACGACCAGCAGGTACATCCCGACGAAGCCGCCGCCCCGGACCCGCAAGCGGCGGTTGAGCGCCAGGGCGAGGAGCACGGCCATCCCGAGCGCGAGTGCCGTGCCCATCTGCTCGAAGCGCTTCGGGATGAAGAACTCGCGCGTGGCGTTGCCCCAGGGCAACGACGAGAGGAACAGCAAGGCCCAGATGAGCTTCACCCGGCGGTGCTCGAACGGGGTCAAGGACTGGGTGTCCGTCGGGCCGGAGCGAACACCACTCGCGCGTGAGGGGATGGCCACGCTCACGATGCCACCCGGGGTCGTCTCGACCGCTCGAGCGCCGACGGCCACGCAGCGTCACGAGATGACCTCGCACCGGGCCGCGTTCGAGCAGGTCTCACGTCATCCAACGGTAGACGAGCCGTCCTGCGACACAAATGGGCTCCCCGACTCATGGAGCAGGGGGGTCGCGCTCGTCAACCTTGCTAGCGCTGGTCTCCTCCCCCCAGAGAGCAGGGACACCCCCCCTTGAACGAATCATCGATCGAAGACTTCTGGTCCGCGCACCCGTGCGGTGACCACATCGTCGGCGGCTTGGACGACCGCTTCGTCGGCGACCACGAGCGCTTCTTCGCCGAGTACGACTCGTGGCGCTATCGCCAGGAGCGCCACATCCTCGAGTGCCTCGACTCCATGGTCATACGCGGCAAGCAGACCCTCGAGATCGGTCTCGGCCAGGGCGCCGAGGCGGAGCAGCTCATCCGCCGAGGAGCGCGCTACTCAGGCCTCGACCTGACCTCCACCTCCATCGCCCGGGTTCGGCGCCGCCTCGAGCTGCGCGAGCTCCCCTTCGACACGCTGCAGCAGGGCTCGGCGCTGGAGATCCCGTGGGCCGACGACTCGTTCGACCTCGTGTTCAGCCACGGTGTACTCCACCACATCCCCGAGATCCGCACCGCTCAGCGGGAGATCCATCGCGTCCTGCGCCCCGGAGGCGAGCTCGTCGTGATGCTCTACGCCCGGCGCTCGCTCAACTACCAGGTGTCCATCAAGCTGCTCCGCCGGGCCGCGCTCGCCGGCGTCTACCCGCTCACCAAGGCCGGCGTCTACCGACCGAAGGGCATGCTCGGTCAGCACGTCCAGAACGCGAGCGAGGTGGGGCTCGGCGACTACCTGCGCATGGACAGCTTCGTCCACCGGAACACCGACGGACCGCTCAACCCGTTCGCCCGGGTCTACGACCTGGCCGATGTGGCGCGGGACTTCCCGGACTTCCGGATTGCACGGTCGTACCAGCGGTACTCCCATGCGCCGCCCCTGCCCGTGAACGCGCTGCCCCTCGGCGCCCGCTTCGGCTGGCACCTCTGGGTCCACCTCGAGCCGCGCTGATCGGCTCCGCATCGCTTCCCCGGGAGCGCTCGGCTGAATCGGGCGATTCTGTCGCTTGAGGCGGCTCAGGTTTCGCTCAGCGGAAGGATTCCCGCCTGAAGTGCAACCAGTCCTCAGGCGGACGTCGAGCGAGGCCTAGGCGATGGTGCTGCCGGCGTCCTGGCTGTAGGGACCGGCCCGCCAGGCGTTCCAGCTCAACGTGGTGTCCGTACCGAAGGCCATGAACTGCCACGGGCCGACGTAGGTGTTGCTGTACCACTTGTTGTTCTGGCTGAAGGTGATGGCGTTGCGGATCACGTCACCGTCGTACGGCGACCAGCTGGGGTAGGTGCCGTAGTTCGAGATGACGGCTTGGCGGGCGCAGAAGCCGTTGGTGCAGCCGATGGCGCCCGGGTTGACGCGGAACTCGTTGTGGTGCACCTGGACGTTCTGCGTCCGCCAGCGGCAGTCCCAGAAGTACGGCTGGCTGTTGATGCGGCCCGCCACGCAGTTCGAGAACGAACCCGCGCCACCGACGGTGCAGTAGCCCGAGCTCGTGTTGGCCGGCGAGTTGCAGTAGCGGTCCGCGTTCTCCCAGAGCGTGATCGCGCTCCAGTTGTCCTCGAAGTAGTTGTAGCTGATGTCAAGGGTCGAGGGGCCGGCCACCCGGGCATCGCCACCCGCTTCCGACAGGTAGATCGCCGCCACCGGGAAGTTGTCGCCGCGACTGGCGAACTGCTTGCCCTTCACGAGCGTGTTCTTGACGAAGGTGTTGTACCGGACACGAGCGTTGTAGCTGATCTCGTACCAGAAGGCTTCGTCCTGGTTGTTGTCGAAGTAGTTGCCCTCGACGATGAAGTTCGTGTTGTTCGTGTCGGCCCAGAGCCCGACGCTGAGGTTGCCGTGCACCCAGTTGTTGGTGACGACGGCGCCGTTGGTGTCCCAGAACTTGGCGCCGCCCGTGCAGCCGCAACCGTCGATCCGGGCCTCCCAGTTGTCGACGTTGTTCCCCACGATCTCGTTGCGGTCGATGACGACGTTGACGACGCCGTCCTCCTCGTAGGCGCTGAAGCCGTACTGACCGTTGTCCTTCAGGCAGTTCGAGCGCACGACGTTGCCGTCGCCGACGAACACACCAGCGCCATCGTTGCCCGTGATCGTGTTGAACTCGATGGTCCAGTTGTTGCCGGCGTCGTGGTTCACGACACCCTCGTTGTTGTTGCTGAGGCCGGTGCCGAAGTTCCGGATGGTCAGATGCTTGACGGTGACGCCGGCGGCCTGCTGGGTGAAGGCGTACAGGTTCGAGTTCTGCCCGTCGAGGATGGCGCCGGGCGCTCCGACCATGGTGGCGTTGTTGCCCGGGATGATCTGGTTGTAGGCACCGAGCCCGAGGGTGTGGACACCGGGGGCGAACCAGTAGGTGGCCCCCTCCTGGCTCCAGTTCAGGGCACTGTTGTTGCCAGCGGGCACCACGATGGCGCCGGCCGGCGGCGAGCTCGGACCGTTCAGGATGCCGGCGTCACCGCAGATGCGCGCCGGCGGCGAGGTCGGACGCTGGGTGACGGGCGCCGGCCCGGCCCCGACGCGTAGCGCGGGCTTCAGCGCTCCCGCGACGGGTTCGATGGGGCGGGCCTCCGGCGTGACCGGGGTGGCGGCGTCGTTGCTGTCTCGCGTGCTGGCGAAGGCAACTGCGCCTACCAGCACCGCGACCGCGCCGATGGCGCCACCGATGACCCAACGGGTCCGCCGGCGCGCCGGACGCTCCGGGAGATAGCCCTCTCCACCGTCTGTCATGTCATCTCCGAACTGTCACCTGAGACCTTGGTCACGAGGACCCACGAACCGCCTATCCGCCCGCAGTTCGACAGCTCTGGGACACTTGCCCGCACGTCACTGTACCACGAGGGTCACGAGTCGCCAGGCAGGGCGCGAGCCTGCGCGCTCAGCGTGAAGATGCGGGCTGACTTGCGACGACGGTGACGCTGTCGGTGGTTTCCTCAGCACTCGCTGCGACGGTGCCCGGCGTCGGTGCGGCAAGGCCAGCGGGTGGCTCGGGGGCCGTGGCCGGGAGCACGATGGGCACCTCGGTCGGATCCGCGAGTGACGCGAACGGCCCGAGATGGGCGGCTCGCTCGAGCCGCTCCATGCGGCGGCCGAGACCCGTCCCGAGGTGGTACATCTCCTCGAAGTACCGCTTCGACTGCGTGGCGAGCAGCCCAAGGCTCACGAGCTGCACACCGATCACGAGGCTGAAGCCGCCGACGATGAACGAGTGGGGCCGCTGCTCGTAGGCGTTCTGGAAGGCCTGGGTGAGTCGGTAGTCCAGACTGCCGCCGGTGACCTCGCCGAACTGCTGGACGACGTTCCAGGCCACACCGCCGAGCGTCCAGGCGGCGATCGCCAGCAGCAGGATGCCCGGCACCAGGAAGAAGAAGATGGGCCGGAACAAGAAGCTCGAGAACATGAGCAGCTTGGAGGTCGTGCTCACCCGGATGCTCACCTTGCGGGAGCGCATCCGCTCCTCCTGGTCGCTCCAGTCGAGGTGCGCGGGGATCTCGATGACACGGGCCCGCATGATCTGGGCCTTGTAGAGGATCTCGGTGTTGATCTCCGGCCCCATCGACTTCAGGGCGAGCGACCGGATGAACGGCCCGTCGTAGCACCGGACCATGCCGGTGACCGTGTGGAGGTCACCCTGCGAGGTGGCCGAGAGCAGCCGGTTCACCCCCTTGCTCATGGCTTCGCGCCGCCAAGGGATTGCGCTGGTCTTGCCGCCCTTCATGTAGGGGCTGGCGACCACGATGCGGGCGTGCTCCTTCTGGGCGGCGTCGAGCATCCGCCCGATGTGGTCGACGGAGTAGCTGAGGTCGGAGTCGAACACGACCACGTAGTCGCCCCGCGACTGGCCGAACGCGAAGCGCAGGGCCTGACCGAGCCTGAAGTTCACCGGATGGCGGAGCACCCGCACGCCGGGATGCGCGGCCGCGAAGGCGTCGGCGATGGGCCCGGTGTCGTCCGTGGAGCCGTCGTCGACGACGAGCACGTCGAAGCGGTAGCGATCGGAGAGGCCCTGGAGGTAGCCATAGATGGCGGTGAGCGAACTGTCCAGCTTCAGCGCCTCGTTGTAGGCCGGGATGACGACCGAGACGAGCGGTAGTGGCAGGGCCTCGGGGCTCACGATGCCCGTTCCAGGACCGGTGTCGCCTCCGACGCCGGGACGCTGCGCAGGCCACCACGTCGCAGGATGGCCTCGGCGTGGTCGACCATGGGCACGACCTCGAACTGGCGCCGCAGCTCGTCGACGCAGGCCGCCACGACCGCTCGCTTGCGCACGCCCGTCATGTCCATGCCGGGGAAGAAGCCGAGCTCGTCCACGTCGTCAGCGCCCAGGAAGTCGAGGGGGTGGAGCAGGATCGAAGGCTCCACGCCCCGGAGGCGGCAGAGGCGCAGCGCGTTGGCGAAGTACTGGCGGCCGGCGCCGGGGGCCACGCCCGCCAGGTACAGGACGTAGCTGACGTGGATGGGCACACGCGCCAGCGGCAGCGTCGTGACCGGGATCTCGAGGAGGCGATCACCGCCGACCTGCCACTCGTAGGGCTTGAGCGGCCGCAGGCCCTCCTTGGCGCCACCGAACAGGTAGCGGCGCTCCTCGCGCTGCTCCGGGGTGAGCTTGGCCGAGCGGAAGTAGTACTTGCGGGCCAGCGGCCCGACCACCGTCGGGAGCGTCGAGCAGTCGTACCGGTAGCCGCGGTCGACCAGCACCCGAAGGACGTCCTCCGAAAGGCTGTAGCCCGGGCCGCGGAACCCGACGGTGCGCTGGCCGGTGACGGCGAAGATGGCCTCCTCGGTGCGGGCCAGCTCGCTGTCGATCTCGGCCGGTGTGT
>CAZTVJ010000318.1:0-1909 GCA_964616935.1 uncultured Acidimicrobiales bacterium
GCGTCGTGGAACAGCTGTGCGAGATGGCCGTGGCGGGCTCCGGCCAGCCGCGCCTCACCTTCGAGATCAGGCTGCAGCTCGCGGGCCGCCCCCCAGAACAGGCTGAGCGGCCCCTGGCCGCCCTCGTGATCCCAGACGCACGCGGCCACCACGCCACCGCGCCGCGTGACGCGGCCCATCTCGCGGAGCCCGGCGACGGGATCCGCCATGAAGTGCACGACGAGCTGCGCCAGGGCAGCGTCGAACTCCCGATCCGCGAAGGGGAGCTGCTCGGCGGCGGCGTGTCGCACCGTGACCGCGGGGTGGCGGTCCTGAGCGGCGGCGACGAACTGCTCCGACGGATCGACGGCACAGACATGGGCCGATCCCAGCCGCCCGACCAGCTCGGCGGTCAACGCGCCAGGCCCGCACCCCACATCCAGCACCCTCGCATCAGCGCCGACCGCGGCGAAATCCGCGAACAGGGGGGCGAGCGGCACCGAGTACCGACCCATGAACCGGTCATACGCGTCGGCTCCGACGTTGAAGCTCACGGCCGGACGCTACGCCGACTCGACTCGGCTAGCGAGGCCCGGGGACCGGCAGCACCGCGCCGTTGCGGGCCGACCGGTTGGCGTTCGTGAACTGCAGGAGGCCAACCTCGTCGACGGCGACCTCGGTGTTCGCGCAGTCCCCTCCCGACGGGAAGCTGAGCCGCACCGAGTTCGGCCGGTGCACCTGCCCGGCCGTGTCGCGGGCCTCGAGGTCGGACCAGCGCACGGCGCTCGGCGGATCGTCGCACGCGGCGAACACCTCGGCCCAGACCACGAAGCCGCTGAGCCGATCACCCTGGGCGAACAGGTCCCGGATGACCTGCGTGGCCCCCGACGACAGGTCCGTCACCTCACCTCGCCAGCCACCGTCCACCTTCGAGATGCGGAAGCGGTACCGAACCCGCTCCTGCCACGGGTAGTCGCGCGTGTTCGGGTCGTTCGGAGTACTGGGCAGCCGAGACGGCGAGCCCTTGAGCACGGACTGCACGTTGCCCGTGTCGGCATAGCCACCCCAGTTCACCGCAGTGAAGCCGGGGTGACGGGGGTTCCACTGCAGCCCGATGTGAGCGGCCCCGTAGGAGCGCACGCCGTCGAGGAACGAGGCCTGCAGCGCCCAGAAGTAGAGGCGGTCAGCGGTGGGCCGGCGGGTGACCTCGATGGTGGCCCCCACCTCCACGAGCGGCGAGGCCCCTTCCAGCCCCTGCCACCACAGGTGGAACGAGGACACGCCGCCCCCCGGCTCCCACTTCCCCGCGGGCGTGGCTCCCGGCGTGGTGGCGGGCGCGGGAGCGGCGCGGCCACCGAACACGCGCTCGAACCACCGCCTCACTGCTGCAAACATCAGCTGGTTGCTCCGTCCGGTTTCACCACCGCCCCCTTGGCGCCGTCCGGCTGGGCACGCTAGACGGTTGCCGTGTCCCTTGACGCCGAGCCCGCCCGCCTCACCGTGGAAGCGCTGGAGCTGCGTCGCATCCGCCTGCGCCTTCGCCAACCGTTCGTCACCGCACACGGCGCCGAGCACGAACGCGACATCCTGCTCGTGCGGGCGCTGACGGACGTCGGCGAGGGGTGGGGCGAGTGCGTCGCCCCGGCCGAGCCTCGCTACGCGTCGGAGTACGTCGACGGCGCCACGGAGGTGACCCGGCGCTTCCTCGCCCCAGCCCTGCTCACGGGAGGTCTGCTCGCCGCCGCCGACGTGGCCCGCCGACTCGGTGGCATCGCCGGCCACCCCATGGCCAAGGCCGCGCTGGAGATGGCGATCCTCGACGTCGAGCTGCGCGCCGCCGGCCGCTCGCTGGCCGAGCACCTGGGCGCGTCGCGCACCGAGGTGGACAGTGGGGTGGCGGTCGGCCTCGGCGACGATCTGGATGCCCTCG
>CAZTVJ010000319.1:0-7418 GCA_964616935.1 uncultured Acidimicrobiales bacterium
CGCTCGGCGACGTGGACCTGTTCTTGATCGGGGAGGGTCGGCATCGCCGACTCTGGGAGGTGCTGGGCGCCAACGTCCGCTCGATCGAGGGCACCGACGGCACGTCGTTCGCGGTGTGGGCGCCCGATGCCCGCGCCGTGCGGGTGGTCGGCGACTGGAACGGCTGGGACGGGCGCGCTAACCCCATGCGCTCGCTCGGCGTGTCCGGCGTGTGGGAGGCGTTCGTACCCGGCGTCGTCGCGGGGGCCCGCTACAAGTTCGAGCTGGAGACCCG
The DNA here is from genome assembly GCA_964616935.1 of uncultured Acidimicrobiales bacterium. Classification (GTDB taxonomy): domain Bacteria; phylum Actinomycetota; class Acidimicrobiia; order Acidimicrobiales; family Ilumatobacteraceae; genus CAZTVJ01. The sequence goes on from CAZTVJ010000319.1 coordinate 275, forward strand.
GGAGGGGATGCTCCGGTTGAAGGCGGACCCGATGGCTCGCCAGTGCGAGGTGTCGCCGGACACGGCGAGCATCGTCGAGCAGTCGCAGTACACCTGGGGTGACGCCGATTGGCTCGCCCGGCGCGCCGCGCGCGATCCCGTCAAGGAGCCGCTGCGAACGTTCGAGGTGCACCTGGGGTCGTGGCGCCCCGGGCTCGGCTACCGCGAGATGGCGCACCAGCTGGCCGATTACGTCGCCGACCTCGGGTTCACCCACGTCGAGTTCCTGCCGGTGGCCGAGCACCCCTTCGGGGGATCGTGGGGCTACCAGGTCACCGGCTACTACGCACCGACGTCTCGCTACGGCTCACCCGACGACTTCCGCTACCTCGTGGACCACCTCCACGGAAGCGGCATCGGGGTGATCGTGGACTGGGTGCCGGCCCACTTCCCGAAAGACGACTGGGCCCTGGCCCGCTTCGACGGCACCGCGCTGTACGAGCACCTCGACCCCCGCCTCGGCGAGCACCCGGACTGGGGCACGCTGGTGTTCAACTACGGGCGCAACGAGGTGAAGAACTTCCTCATCGCCAACGCGCTCTTCTGGCTGGACGAGTACCACATCGACGGCCTGCGGGTCGACGCCGTGGCCTCGATGCTCTACCTCGACTACTCGCGTGAGCCCGGCGAGTGGGTGCCCAACCGCTTCGGTGGGCGGGAGAACCTCGAGGCCATCGAGTTCGTCAAGGAGATGAACACGGTGGTGTTCGCCGAGCACCCTGGCGTCATCACCATCGCCGAGGAGAGCACGTCCTGGCCGATGGTCAGCCGGCCCGTCGACCACGGCGGCCTGGGGTTCACCCACAAGTGGAACATGGGCTGGATGCACGACAAGCTGGCCTACTTCCAGCACGACCCGGTGCACCGCCGCTTCCACCATCGCGATCTCACCTTCGGGCTGCTCTACGCGTTCACCGAGAACTTCGTGCTGCCGCTCAGCCACGACGAGGTCGTGCACGGCAAGGGCTCGCTGATCGGGAAGATGCCGGGCGACGAGTGGCAGAAGTTCGCCAACCTGCGTGCCTTGTACGGCTGGATGTGGGCCTACCCGGGCGGTCAGCTGCTCTTCATGGGCGGCGAGATCGCCCAGTGGACCGAGTGGAGCGAGGAGCGCGGCGTCGACTGGAACGCCCTCGACGGCGCCATGCACCGCGGCGTGCAGGAGCTGGTGCGCGCGCTGAACCGAGTATCGGCGTCGACCCGGGCGACGTGGGAGCGAGACCACGAACCCGCCGGCTTCCAGTGGCTGGACGCCGACGATGCCCAGCACTCGGTCTTCGGCTTCCTGCGCTGGTCGGCCGATGGACGCCAGGTCATGGCTTGCCTGGCGAACTTCACCCCTGTGCCCCGCTCGGATCACCGGGTCGGGCTGCCGTGGGGGGGCGAGTGGCGGGTGCTGGTCGACACCAACGCCCAGTACTTCGGCGGGACCGGCTTCGGCGGCACCCACGCGGTGTGGGCCGCCGATGGCGAAGCGCACCAGGGTCAGCCGGCGTCGGCGTTCGTCACGCTGCCCCCGCTCAGCGTGGTGTGGCTCGGCGCCGACCACGCCTGATCCAGGCGGTGCCGAGGTTGCTCAGCTGCCGACGGCCTGACAGGTGGCGTTGGCATCGAAGACCTTGTCGAGCTCGGGCGAGCTCACGCCGCTGAGCGAGCTCCCGAAGGCGTCCAATCCCTGGCCGATGGTGGCCTGCAAGACCTCGGCGCCGGCGACGAAGGCCTCGGGCGAGTCGGTCGGCAGCGCCGCCACACCGCTCTTCAGCTGCTCGAAGATGGGCTTGACGGTGCCCAGCCCTTCGTTCAGCGCCTTCTCGATGGTCGCGCCGTCCTTGACGTCGGGGGTGCCCGCGCCCTTCACGCCGGCGAGCATCCCATCGGTCGTGGTCAGGATGTCGTCGGTGAACGTCGCGAGCTGCTGCTTGGCCGCAGCCGGGTCGGTGACGTCGGCCGTTGCCGCCTTGATGCTCTCGGTCTTCGCCTCGATGTCCTTCACCCAGGTCCCGACCGCGGAGCAGACGCTCTCCGCCCACGCCTCGGGCTTGACCGTGGCCGAACCGCCACCACTCCCACCACCGCCGCCACATCCAGACAGTAGGAGGGCGGCCGCCACGCCTGCCGCCCCGATGCACCCCGCTGTGCGTCGCATGTCCAGACGGTAGTGGGCACCCATCATGTCGGTCAGCCGGCCGGTGGTCGCGCTTCTACCAGGCGCTTCAGCTCGGCGAGGTTCGTGCGCCAGATCCGCCGGAGGACGCCTCGGCCACCGACGGCCTCACCCAGCGGGCCGCCGAGGTACCACGGGAAGTCGAGGTCTTCCTCCCATGCGAAGAGGGTGCCTCCCTGGACGGCCGGCTCCAGCGTGAAGCGGCCGGTGCCGGTGACGAGGCCGGTGTGGCGAACCCCCATGGCCCGGCCGGGATCCCACTCGGTGATCTCCATGCGGTCGGTGAGACGGATCGGGCCGACCTTGGTGTCGCACAGGAACGAGGTGCCGACCCCGCGCGTCTGATCACCTTCGAACCGGATGGCGACGGCATCGGCCATCCAGTCGACGTGACGCTCGACGGGCTCGACGATCTTCCAGACCTCGTCAGGGGGGGCGTCGATGACCGTGGAGACGTAGATGCGGCTCACGTCAGCGACGTCGCGGCGCCGACCCGGCGCAGCTCCTGCGCGGAGAACTCGGGCGGCACGATGTTGATCATGACGCCGGTGCCACGCTCGAACCCGGCGATGGACACGAGCTTGGGCCAGATGTGGGCATGCCAGTGGAACGGTCCAGCGTGGCGGTGTGGTGCGGTGTGGAACACGAGGTTGTAGGCCACGTCGCCGAGCAGCCGCCGCGTGCTGGCCAGCACGTCGCGCACGGCTCGACCGACCGCCGCAAGGTCGGCCGGGGCCGAGTCCTGCAGGTGCGGGTCATGGCTGCGAGGGATGACGAGCAGCTCGTAGGGCGACCCGGCCCAGAACGGGCACACGATCACGACGCGATCGTCGTCGTGGACGACGCGGGAACCGTCGGAGACCTCGGCCTCCACGGTGGCGCAGAGGATGCACCCGCCCTCGAAACGACCGAAGGCGCGCTCCTCGTCCAGGATCTCGCCGGGCACGAAGGGCATGCCGAGCAGCTGCCCGTGGGGGTGCGAGAGCGACGCCCCCGCTTCGCGCCCCCGGTTCACTATGGCCTGGGTGTAGCGCACGTTGGGGATGCGGGCGTGCTCCTCCACGCGGTCGCGCAGGGCGGCCATGACGAGGCCGGCATCGCGGTCGTCGAGGTCGGCCCAGGTGCGGTCGTGCTCAGGCGAGAACACCAGCACCTCGTGGATGCCGCTCGCGGGTGCCTGCACGTGCACCGGACCGAGGTTGTGCACGGCGAGGGGATCGTCGCCATAGAAGGCCGGGTAGCGGTTGGGCACGATCCGCACGATCCACTGACCGTCGCGACCGTAGGTCTCGAGCGCCGGCGGCGTGGACTCCTCGTGGCCGGGGCAGAAGGGGCACTCCTGGTGCGGGTCGGCCTCGACCTGGGCGGTGCGGGGAGCGAAATCGGTGGGCCGCTCCGCTCGCTCGGCCACGACAGTGACCCAACGACCGTTCAGCGGGTTCAAGCGCAGCTGGCTCATCTCTGCGGTGAGCCTACGCCCGACGCGCCCGCTGCGGCGGACAGCAAGAAGACCGACACCTGATGGTCACTCTCGGCGGTGAACGCGCCACCATCCCAGTCCGCCCAACGGTGCTCCAGGGTGAACCCGGCCGCGTGGGCCATGCCGTCGAGCTCGTCCGGCGTCGTCCAGCGGATCGACCACGGCCGCAGCCGGACGCCACCGGCCTCCGTGAGCTCGACGAACTGACCTTCGGCGCGCTGGCCCGGCGCGTCGTAGCGGGCCATCGAGAGGACCACCCGATCGACGGCCAGGTCGCGTACGTCGATCGAGCTGCCCGTGCGTGGCGGGTCGTCGGGGACGAACGTCTCGATGACGAAGCGAGCCCCCGCCCGCAGGCACGCCGCGACGGCGTGGAAGCAGGCCTGCTGGTCCTCAGCGGACGTGAGGTTGAAGAACGTGTTGTAGGCGCAGAAGGCCAGCGAGAACGGGCCGCCCGGGAGGCCTCCTGCCATGTTGCCGAGGGACACGGTCAGGCGATCGGCGCCAGCCTTCGCCCGCAGCCGTTCGAGCATGGCGGGGCTGGCGTCGATGCCGTGGACCTCGAGGCCCGTGGCCGCCAGCGGCAGGGCCAGTCGCCCGGTGCCGATCCCCAGCTCGAGCACCGGACCCTCGGCGGCCAGCCGCGCCAAGCCGCGCACGGTCGCATCCACGTCGGACACGTCGGCGTACCACTCGTCGTACACGTCGGCGAACGCTTCGCCGTAGCTCTCGGGACCGGTGCCGCGCACGCCGCCAGTCCACCACAGGCATCGGCCGCCTAGCCTTGACCCGTGCCCGTCGAGATCACCGCCTACCTGGACCATGCGGCCAGCACACCCATGCGGCCGGAGGCGATCGAGGCGATGCTGCCCTTCCTGAGCGGCCGCTTCGCCAACCCCTCGGGCTCCCATGCCGCGGCGAGGGATGCCCGCAAAGTCGTCGAGGAAGCACGCGACGTCGTGGCCGCCTGCCTCGGCTGCCTGCCTGGCGAGGTGGTGTTCACCGGGTGCGGCACCGAGGCCGACGATCTCGCCATCCTCGGCATCGTGCGCCGCCACGGTGGCACGGCCGTGTGCACCGCGATCGAGCACCACGCCGTGCTGCACCCCGTCGAGCACCTCGGTGGGCGCGTCGTCGGCGTCGACGCCACCGGCGTGGTCGACCTCGCCGCCCTGGCTGACGTCCTCGACGCCGAGACGACCGTCGTGTCGGTCATGCTCGCCAACAACGAGGTCGGCACCGTGCAGCCCCTCGGTGCCGTGGCGGCACTCGTCGCCGAGCGGGCTCCGCGCGCGGTACTGCACACCGACGCCATCCAGGGCGCGGCGTGGCTCGACGTCGCCGAGACCGCCGCGATGGCGCAGCTCGTGTCGATCAGCGCCCACAAGTTCGGCGGCCCGAAGGGGGTGGGCGCGCTCGTGGTGCGCGAGGGCGTCACCGTCGAGCCGTTGCTGCTCGGTGGTGGTCAGGAGCGCGAGCGCCGTAGCGGCACGCACAACGTGGCCGGCATCGTGGCCATGGCCGAGGCGTTGCGCCTCACCACAGACGAGCGAGTTGCCACCGTCGCCCGCGTCGGTGCCTTGCGCGACCGCCTCGTCGACGGGATTGTGGCATCCGTGCCCGGGGTGGTGGAGACGGTGCCGCGGGCGGTCAAGGTGGCCGGCTCGGCCCACGTGTGCATCGAGGGCGTCGAGAGCGAGGCGCTGCTCTTCCTGCTGGACCGCGCCGGGGTCTGCGCGTCTGCGGCGTCGTCGTGCGCGAGTGGGGCGATGGACCCGTCCCACGTGCTGGCGGCGATGGGGGTGCCGAAGGAGGTGGCCCTCGGCGCCTTGCGGCTCAGCCTCGGTGCCGCCTCCACCGATGCCGACGTGGATCGGGCTCTCGAGGTGATCCCCGAGGTCGTGACGAAGCTGCGCCGATGACGGGGCGAAGCGGTTCGATCCTGCTCGCCATGAGCGGCGGGGTCGACTCGTCGGTGGCCGGTGCCCTGCTGCTCGACGACCACTGGGAGGTGGTCGGGGTGACGATGAAGCTGTGGGGCGGCGAATCGGACACCGGCTGCTGCTCGGCGAGCGACGTCGACGACGCCCGCCGGGTGGCCCAGCAGCTGGGCATCGACCACCTGGTCTTCAACTTCGCCGGCGACTTCGCCGAGCACGTGGTGACGCCTTATGTCACCGCCCACGCGCAGGGGCGCACGCCGAACCCGTGCGTCGAGTGCAACCGCCACCTGAAGTTCGACCGCCTCCTGCGCCGGGCCGACCTGCTCGGCTTCGACGCCGTGGCCACCGGTCACCACGCTCGGATCGTGGGCGGTGCGCGCGGTCATCGCCACGTCGCCCGCGGGGCCGACCGGGCCAAGGACCAGAGCTATGTCGTGCACATGCTCGGCCATGATGCGCTGGGCCGGATCCGCTTCCCGGTCGGGTCGCTGACGAAGGCCGACGTACGTGAGCGTGCTGCCGCGCTCGGACTGCGGACCGCGACGAAGCCCGACAGCCAGGACGTCTGCTTCATCACCTCGAGCAGCGGTCGGGGGTCGTTCCTCGGTGACCGTCTCACCCTGCGGCCGGGTGTCGTGGTGGACACCGGCGGCCGCCAGGTCGGGTCCGTCGACGCCGTCGAGCTCGTCACCGTCGGTCAGCGGCGCGGCGTCGGCGTCGGGGGCGGTGGAGAACGGCGCTACGTGGTCGATGTCGATGTGGAGGCCGCCGTGGTCACCGTCGGCTCGGAGGCCGAGCTGCTGGTCGACCGGGTCGAGGTTCCGGACCTTCGCTGGTCGGCCGGGCCGGTGCCGGGTGAGGTGCTGGTGCAGTGCAGCGCTCACGGCGTGCCCCGGCCCGCGTCGGTCGACCGCACCACGGTGCGCTGGAGCACGCCTCAGCGCCGGGTGGCGCCGGGCCAAGCAATCGTGATGTACGACGCATCCGACACCTACGTGGTCGGCGGCGGCACAGCAGGATCCTGACCCCGCGACCACCTGACCGGTCGGCGCCCAGCTCATCATTGGGTGGGCGGCGAGGAACGACCAGATGAGTTCGGTGGCATCGAGGCTGGTGGTCCTCGCCTCGGTCTGCGCGGCGTCGTTGACCTAACACGACTGGAGCGCGTAACCGCTCCAGAGCGGGCAATCTGGCGCGGCTCGCGGTTGTTCGCACTCGTCGAACTGATCCAGTCCCCGCGCTGCCGGCCCGGCAGTATCCGTGCGACACGCACCCGATCGCGGGACCTTCTGCCCTGGTTCCGATGTCGATCCCATTGTTGAATCACATCTGACGGCGCCGGAGTTGCGCCGATGGGACGAGCGCCGACGCGAGGTGATCGCCACGCACGAGTTCTATCCAGGCTTGGGGGTTCGGCATGAATCTGCATGTCCGCGCAGTGACTGCCATGGTCGGCGTCGCGATCCTCGGCTTAGTTGCCTGCGGCGGGGATCGCACGAGCCCGTTGTCGTCGGGTGC
>CAZTVJ010000320.1:0-5818 GCA_964616935.1 uncultured Acidimicrobiales bacterium
GGCGTGATGCTTCACCTTCTGGCAGATGAAGCTCTGGGTGAACGGGTTGCCCGGAGCAGCGTCGACCTTGGTGATTCGGCCTGCCTCGACCGTGACCTCCAACGAGCAGGTGTCAGGGCAGTCGAGCGGGCACGCGGTGACGGGCATGTCCAGATCGTAAGGTCCTCACCCGCAGGGGACCGCCGGATTCGACCGGCCCCGGACGAGGGGACCGCATGGGCATCGCCGAGGAGACTCGCTGGCTCGACGCCACCGATCAGGCTGCGCTCGTCCGCACCGGGCAGGTGAGCGCCTCCGAGCTGGTGGGGGCAGCTATCGAGCGCATCGAGGCGATCGATCCACAGCTCAACTCGGTCATCCACCGTCGCTTCGACCGCGCCATGGGCGAGGCGGCGGGCGAAGGACCCCAGGACGGCCCTTTCGCGGGTGTGCCGTTCCTCATCAAGGATCTCTGGGCTGGCGCCGAGGGCGACCCCATCTGCAATGGCAACATCGCGCTGAAGGAGGCCGGGTACCGCGCTCCGGCGGACACCACCTTGATCACCCGCTACCGCCGAGCCGGCCTCGTGATGGTCGGTCGCACCAACACGCCCGAGCTCGGTCTGCTGCCCACCACCGAGCCCTCGGCCTTCGGGCCGACGCACAACCCCTGGGACCTCAGCTGCACGCCGGGTGGTTCCTCCGGAGGCTCGGCCGCCGCCGTCGCGGCCGGTCTCGTGCCGGCCGCGCACGCCTCCGACGGTGGTGGTTCCATCCGCATACCCGCAGCGTTCTGCGGCCTCGTCGGGCTCAAGGTGTCGCAGGGTCGCATCAGCCTCGGGCCGCTGCGCGACGAGAGTGGCCTGGGCGTCGAGCACGTGGTCACACGGTCGGTGCGGGACAGCGCCGCCCTGCTCGACGCCACCTTCGGGCCGGGCGTCGGTGACACGGTGCTCGCGCCGGCGCCGGCCAGCCCCTTCCTCGCTGAAGTCGGTGCCCCGCCCGGACGCCTGCGCATCGGCATCCTGGCCGCGAACCCGCGCGGTGAGCTCGATCCCGAGTGCGAGGCCGCCGTCCGAACCACCGCGCAGCTGCTCGAAGAGCTGGGTCACACCGTCGAGCCCGGGCACCCCGCCGTCTTCAGCGACAGTGCCGAGTTCGCCACCCACTTCGCCGCGGTCTGGACGACGAACGCCCGGGTCAGCGTCCTGCGCTTCGGCCAGCTGCTCGGCCGCGAGCTCGGCCCAGACGACGTCGAGCCGCTCACATGGGCGCTGTCCGAGCGAGCCTCCTCCTTCGGCGCCGCCGACCTCGCCATGGCTCAAGCCGCGCTCGCCCGCTCCCGGCGGTCCATCCAGCAGTGGTGGGCCGACGGCTGGGATCTGCTGCTCAGCCCGACGACGGCCGTCCTCCCGCAGCCCCTCGGGGCCATGGCGCAGGACGCCGACAACCCGCTGGCCCCGTTCGCACTGTCGGCGGCATGGGTGCCCTACACCCCGGCGTTCAACACCAGCGGCCAGCCGGCCATCTCGCTCCCCGTGCACTGGACCGCAGGCGGGCTCCCGGTCGGCGTCCAGCTGGTGGCGGCCTACGGGCGCGAGGACGTGCTCCTGCGGGTGGCGGCGCAGCTGGAGGCGGCGAGGCCATGGGCCCATCGCCAACCCCCGATCTGACCTCGCTCGTCAGCGGGCCGTCCAGCCGCCATCGACCACGAGCGTCGCGCCGGTCATGAAGCTGCCCGCGTCGCTCGCGAGCAGCAGCAGGGGACCGTCCAGCTCGTGGGCGTCGCCCATGCGCGGTATCGGCGAGTTGAGGCCGATGAACCGCTGGCTGCCCTCGTCGGTCTCCATGCCCGCCGTCATCTCCGACGGGAACCAGCCCGGGCAGAGGGCGTTCACCCGAACGCCCTTGCGGGCCCACTGGAGGGCCAGCTCCTTCGTGAGCTGGATCACCGCGCCCTTCGACGCGACGTAGTGCGCCTGCTTGATCGGCGTCGATCCGACCAGGCCGAGGATCGAGGCGATGTTCACGATGGCGCCGGTACCCCGCGGAACCATCACCTCGCCGCACAGCTTCGAGAGGTGCCACACCGCGGTGGTGTTCACCTCCATGGCCCGGCGGAACGTCTCCAGGTCCTCGTCCTCCACCGCCACGATGTGGCCGACGCCGGCGTTGTTGACGAGCACGTCCACCGTGCCGCACTGCCGCACGGTTTCGGCCACCAGCCGCTCACGATCGGCGGCTTCGGCGACGTCCGTCGGTACCACCACGACACCGGCCAGGTCAGCCGCGAGCGCGTCCAGGCGGTCGGCGCGGCGGGCTGCCACGACCACCGTGGCCCCAGCGGCGTGAAGGACCCTCGCGAAGCGGTCACCAAGGCCGGCCGATGCGCCGGTGACGATGGCGACCCTCCCGTCGAGGCGGAAGGGGGCGAGCGGGTCGAGCGGGTCAGCCATGGTCGGTGAGGCTACGAGCCCTCGTAGACGACCGAATGACCGCGAAAGGATTGCAGGTCGATTGCAGTTGGCCCTCCGGTGTATCCAGACGACCGCCGGCCCTGTCGAATGTGACGTGGTGGTACACGGCGGATCCGCGAACGAAGCGATGCTCGACCTGAACTGGCGCCTGGCCCGGCGCGTCGCCAGCGCGACGGCGGGTCTCGGCACAGCGCTCGCGCTCGCGCTCCACGTCTTCGTCGGTGTCGCCGCCGGGCCGCTCGTGCTCGCCACGGCTGTCGCGGCGCTCTGCGTCGGCAGCCGCCTCCCTGCCGCCTCCCCCCGCCACAGCCTCCTAAGACTGCGCCGACTGCTCGCGGTCTAGGGGCTCGGCCGTAGCATTCGGCACGTGAAGATCCGCATCGGCTATGGGTTCGGTACGCGCACGAAGCTCAACGACGAGCGCTTCGCCGAGGCGGTTGACGCGCTCGAGGCGCTGCGCTTCGACAGCCTGTGGCTGGCCGAACGCCTGGGCGGGGAGGCGCCCGACCCGGTGGTGGGCATGGCCTTCGCCGCCGGCCGCACGACGAAGCTGAAGTTCGGGACCTCCGTCCTGGTGCTGCCCGGGCGCAACCCGGTGGTGCTGGCCAAGGAGCTGGCCACGCTCGACCGGCTCTCCGGCGGCCGGATGCTGCCCGCCTTCGGCCTCGGCGTCGCCGATCCGCACGAGCAGCAGGCCTTCGGTGTGGCCAGGGGCGAGCGGGCCGCGTGGTTCGACGAGGCCCTGCCCCTCCTGCGCCGCCTCTGGCTGGAGGACGTGGTCGACCACGACGGGCCGCGCTTCCACTTCGAGGGACTCCGAGTCCTGCCGAAGCCGTTCCAGCAGCCACCCGACGTGTGGCTCGGCGGCATCGCGCCCTCCGAGCTCAAGCGGGTCGGTCGCCTCGGCGACGGCTGGCTGCCCAGCTTCATCACCCCACCTGAGGCCAAGGACGGCTGGGGGATCATCAACGAGGTGGCCGCCCAGCACGACCGCGAGCTCGAAGCCGAGCACTTCGGTGTCCTCCTGGCCTACGCCACCGCTGAGCCCCGGCCGGAGTACCTGGCGCTGCTGGCCAAGCGTCGCCCCGACCTCGATCCCCGCGAGCTCGTACCGGTCGGGCTGCCCGCGCTGGCCCGGCGCGTCGAGACGTTCATCGAGGCCGGTGCCTCGAAGTTCGTCGTGCTGCCCTTCGACGAGCCGCCCGGCGGCGAGATGGTCACCCACCTGGCCGAGGTGGCCGACGAGCTGCTGCCCCTGCAAACGTGACGGCGCTGTTCCGCCTCGACGGCGACATCGCCGTCCCGACCGAGTACGCGCGGGGGCCATGGGATCCCGGCGCGCTCCACGGAGGGCCCCCCAGCGCCCTGCTCGCGCGGGCCGTGGAGGCCGTGCCCACCGACGGCATCGCGTTCGAGGTGGCCCGGATGACGGTGGAGCTGCTCCGGCCGGTTCCCGTAGAACCACTGACCGTCGAGGCTGTTGTCGTCCGCCCCGGTCGCAAGGTGCAGCTCGTCGAGGCCACCTTGCGTGACGCCGCCTCCGGAACGGAGCTGGCCCGTGCTCGGGCGCTGCGCATCCGTGCCGCCGAGGTGGCCCTGCCCGACGACCTCCCCTCCGCCGGCGAGGTTCCACCCCCGCCCGCCGGGCCCCGCCAGTCCCGCCGAGAGCGGTCGATCGCCAACAGCAGCTACCGCGCCTTCCACAACGAGGGATGCGAGCACCGCTTCGCCGCCGGCACGTGGGCCGACCCCGGACCGGTCACGGTCTGGATCCGTCTCTTGGTGCCCGTCGTGGCCGGTGAGGAACCGAGCCCGCTCCAGCGGGTGATGGCGGCGGCCGACTTCGGCAACGGGGTGAGCCGCGTCCTCTCGTGGGAGGACTACCTGTTCATCAACCCGGACCTCACGGTTCACCTCAGTCGCCCGGCCACGGGCGAGTGGATCTGCCTCGATGCCCGCACGACCCTCGGTCCTCACGGCAACGGCTTGGCCGAGAGCGCACTGCACGACGAACAGGGACCGATCGGCCGGTCGCTGCAGAGCCTCTTCGTCGACCGCCGCGATTGACAACCCCGGCGAGGCCCCATGACGACGGTCGGAATGCAGGCCGGGTCGGGCGGGTTGGGGCACCCGTGACCCACCCTTCGCGCCATGCCGCGGCGCGCATCTTCGCCCACGGTGATCTGGCGACGTTGGCGGTCGACACGGGACGCGGCGTCCACGTCACACCACAGGCCTTCGCGTGGGCCGCAGGGCAGTTGTGGCTCGTCGTGCCCACCTCCTCGTTGAAGGCCCGTTCGCTCCGCCGTCGACCCCGGGCCGGCGCGCTGGTCCGCCACGATGACCACGCCGCCATGCTCGGCGGGACCACCGAGCTGCTCGACACCTGGCCGTTGCCCGGGGCGCTCGCCACCGCGCTCTGGCGGGCGCCGCGCCTCGGCCCAGGTGTCGCCGTATACGGCGCGCGCAACGCCCTGCGAACGCTGGGCATCACGGCCGACGCGCTGACGGGCCGGATGGGGCGGATCGAGCCGCGCACGATCGTCGCACTCCAGCCTGACGACGTCCACGTCGTGGGCCTCGTCGACCCGCCGGCCACGGCCCCTCGACCAGGCGACCCGCCGACGGCCCTGTCGGCCTTGCCGCCGACCCTCGCCGACCTCGTGCTCGATGCCCGTCACGTCGATCTGGGCTGGCCGGCGTCAACCGGTCCACGAGCGGTGCCGGCGACCGTCCTCGACGCGGGCGCCGGTCGCTTCGCCATCTCGCGGGCCGTCCTCGACGTGGCTGGAGCGCCAGACGGCGAGGGCAGCGCAATGGTCCACCGTTCGCCTGGCGTGCGGCCCGGCGACTACGTCGGGGTGCTCCTGCGAGGACCTGTGCGCCTCGTCGACGACGTCGACGAGGCGACGGTCGAGGTTGCCATCGACGTCGACCGGGTCACCTGGTGGGAGGGCTACCGAGCCACCACGGTTGCCACCTGATCTCATGCCGCACCGTCCCGGAGGGCTCGCGACTGAGATCGCGGTCGGTGTTGCCATCGGTGCTGGCAACGTCGGGCTCCACCGCCTGATCCCGAAGCATGCACAGCTGCCCGTGTCCATCGCCGGTGCGGCGCTGTTCGCGGCGGGGGGGCGGCTCAGCGGGGCCAGCCTCACCGAGCTCGGCCTTGCCCCGAACGACCTGGGCAGAGGCGTGCGGGTAGGGCTCCTCGGAGCGGTCCCGGTCGCCGCGGCGATCGGCGTCGCCGCCGCCATCCCCGCCCTGCGCCGCCACTTCCACGACGACCGGGTCCGGCGCGTCGACGCCAAGCGCGCCCTGCGCGAGATCGGCATCCTGATCCCGTTCCAGACCGCAGTCCC
>CAZTVJ010000321.1:0-7311 GCA_964616935.1 uncultured Acidimicrobiales bacterium
AGGCGCGCTGCTGGGGACGACCCGAGATGCTGGCGGCCGCCCTGGCCCACACCGGCAAGGAGCTCGATGCCCTCGCAGCGGCCGAGCTGGGTCTGGTGACGGCCACTCCTGACGATCTGGACTGGGACGACGAGGTGCGACTCGTCTTGGAGGAGCGGGCCGCCTTCTCCCCCGATGCACTGACCGCCATGGAGGCCAACCTGCGCTTCGTCGGGCCCGAGACGATGGAGACGAAGATCTTCGGCCGGCTCTCCGCGTGGCAGAACTGGGTGTTCCAACGCCCGAACGCCACCGGGCCCGAAGGTGCGCTGCACCGCTATGGCACGGGGTCCCGACCCCTGTACGACCCGAAGCGGGTGTGATGACCACCATCGACTACGACGAACGCATCCCGAACAACGTGAACCTGGCCGGTGATCGCCGGTTGCAGCGCGCCCTCGAAGCCTGGCAGCCCCGGTTCCTGCAGTGGTGGGACGAGCTCGGACCCGACGGCTTCCAGCAGAGCGCCGTCTACCTGCGCACCGCCACGAGCGTCGACCAGGAAGGCTGGGCGCAGTTCGACTTCGTACGCATGCCCGAGTACCGATGGGGCATCTTCCTCGCCGATGCCGAGCCCGACCGCCGCATCCCGTTCGGCGACCACCTCGGCGCACCGGCCTGGCAGGAGGTGCCCGGCGAGCACCGCGCCGACCTGCGGCGTCTGCTGGTGGTGCAGGGCGACACGGAGCCCGCCTCGGTGGAGCAGCAGCGCCACCTCGGCCGCACCGCCCCCAGCCTCTACGACCTCCGCAACCTCCTCCAGGTGAACGTCGAGGAGGGCCGTCACCTCTGGGCGATGGTGTACCTGCTCCACCGCTACTTCGGGCGCGACGGGCGCGATGAGGCCGACGCCCTGCTCGACCGGCACTCGGGCGACGCCGACCGGCCCCGCATCCTCGGCGCCTTCAACGCGCCGACGCCGCACTGGCTGTCGTTCTTCTTCTTCACCTACTTCACCGACCGCGACGGCAAGTTCCAGCTGGCTTCGCTGGCCGAGAGCGCGTTCGATCCCCTGGCCCGCACCTGCACGTTCATGTTGAAGGAGGAGGCCCATCACATGTTCGTGGGGGCGAGCGGCATCGGTCGGGTCGTGCAGCGGACCGTGGAGCTGATGCGCGAGCACGACACCGACGACGTCCGACCCCATGGCGGGATCGACGTCGCGACGCTGCAGCGCTATCTCAACGTCCACTACACGTTGTCGCTCGACCTGTTCGGCGCCGAAGTGTCGTCGAACGCGGCCAACTACTTTGCGGCCGGGCTCAAGGGTCGGTACCAGGAGGCCCGCCGCGCCGACGACCATCGACTGCACGACGCCGTGAGCACCGTCGACGCGGTCTTCGACGGCGAGGTTCGCCAGCGAGACGTTCCGGCGCTCTCCGCCCTCAACGCCACTCTGCGGGACGACTACGTGACCGACTGCCAGAAGGGTGTCGACCGCTGGAACCGGACGCTGGCCGACGTCGGCGCGGAGCTGCGCCTCCCGCACGTCGGCTTCCACCGCAACGTCGGGGCCTTTGCCGGCCAACCCGTGAGCCCGACCGGCGAGCTGCTCAGCCGAGCATCGTGGGACGCCCAGCGCCACACCTGGCTGCCGAGCGACGACGACGAGCGCTTCATCCAGTCGCTCATGGCGCCCGCGCTGCAGCCGGGCCGGGTGGCGGGCTGGATCGCCCCGCCGGCCGCCGGGATCCATGCCAGGCCACCGGACTTCGAGTACGTCCGCCTCTGAGGAGGCACCACCAGGGGGTTCGCCATGCCCGCGCCCTACAACGCCTGCACCGACCTGCTCGACGACGCGATCGCCCAGGGCTCTGGCGAGCACATCGCCGTGGTCACCAGGGAGCGATCGTTCACCTATAGCGACGTCCTGGCCGAGGTCGAAGGCCTCGCCGCCGGGCTGCGCGCTGCCGGCTTGGTGCCCGAGCAGCGCATCGCGCTCGTACTCCTCGACGGACCCGAGCTGATCGCCGCGTTCCTGGCTGGGCTGCGGATCGGTGCGGTGCCGGTCCTGGTGAACCCGTTGCTACCCGCGCGAGACATCGCCACCATCGTGGCGGCCAGCCGGGCCACCACGCTGGTGCTGTCCGGCACGAAGGGCGACGTCGCCGCGGTCGTGGCCGATGCCGCGCCCGACTTGGCGACGGTGATCATCACCGGATCGCCGTCGTGGGACGCGCTCGTGGCCGGTGGCCGCGGCCAGTCGAGCGATCCCTACCCCACGTGGGACGAATCACCCGGCTTCTGGCTCTGCACCTCGGGCAGCACGGGGGCGCCGAAGCTGGCCATGCACCGCCACGTCGATCTGCGGGTCACCGCCGACACCTACGGCCGAGAGGTGCTCGGCGTCAGGGCCGACGATCGCTGCTACTCCGTCGGGCCGATGTTCCATGCCTACGGCCTGGGCAACTCGTTGACGTTCCCCTTCGCGGCCCGAGCCACGGCCATCCTCGAAGCGACCCGGCCGCCGACGCCCGCACTGGTCGGCGAGATCCTCCGCACGCACCGGCCGACGCTGTTCTTCTGCATTCCCACGTTCTATGCCGCGCTCGTCGCGTCCGATCTGGCCGACGACACCTTCGCCTCGGTGCGCATCGCGGTGTCGGCCGCCGAGCCACTGCCGGCCGACACCTTCCACCGCTTCCGTGAGCGCTTCGGCGTCGAGATCCTGGACGGCATCGGCTCCACCGAGCTGGCCCACATCTTCCTCTCCAACCGCCCCGGCGCCGCGCGGCCCGGCACCTCCGGGCAACCCGTCACCGGCTACGACGTGAGCCTGCTCGACGACGAGGGTCGTGCGGTGCCGCCCGACACCCCCGGTCACCTCCATGTCGGTGGCCCGTCGATGGCGACGGGCTACTGGTGCAACACCGAGGCCAACCAACGGGTGTTCCTCGGCGACCGGATGCGGGCGGGCGACATGTACCAGCGCTCGGAGGATGGTTGGTACACGTATCTCGGCCGCAGCGACGACATGCTTCGCGTCGGCGGCGAGTGGGTGTCACCCGCCGAGGTCGAGGCACTGCTCGTCACCCACGCCGGCGTGTTCGAGGCGGCCGTGGTGGCTGGGCGCGACAAGGAGGGCGTCACCCGCGTCGTTGCCTACGTGGTGCCGGCGACCGACACCGCGCTCGACGTAGGCGAGCTGGAGGTGCTGTGCAAGGCAGAGCTGGCCGGCTACAAGCGACCGAAGCAGTTCATCGTCGTCGACGATCTCCCGAAGACCGCGACCGGCAAGATCCAGCGCTACAAGTTGCGCACGCGCTGATGGCGGGCCCGTCGTCCGCTGCGCTTCCTCCTCGCGCCGCGTGCGCCTCGTCGCTGGCGCTTCCCTCGGCGCGCCGAGTTACACGTTCAGCTGGGTCTTGAGGGCTCGGAAGGCTCGGCCTCGGTGGGAGAGAGCGTGCTTGTCGGCGGCGCTCATCTCGGCGAACGTCCGGCCGTCACCATCGTCGGGCACGAACACCGGGTCGTAGCCGAAGCCGCGCTCGCCCCGCTGCTCCACAGTGATGGTGCCTTCGCACGCACCCTCCGCCACCACCTCTCGCCCGTCGGGCCACGCCACCATGGCCACCGTGCGGAACCGGGCCGTCCGCGGTTCATCGGCGGTGCCGCAGAGCGCGGCGAGGAGCTTGTCCACGTTGTCGGCGTACGAGCAGCCCTCGCCCGCGTACCGCGCCGAGCGGACACCGGGCTCGCCTCCGAGGGCATCGACCTCGAGCCCGGTGTCGTCCGCCACTGCCGGTAGGCCCGTTGCCAGAGCGAGCGCCACAGCCTTCAGGCGGGCGTTGCCCTCCAGCGTGGGGGCGTCCTCGACCACCTCGTCGACGAAATCGGGCCGGGGCAAGAGGACGACATCGTCACCGAGGATGGCGGCGATCTCGGCCACCTTGTCCGGGTTGGCCGAGGCGCACACGAGGTGCAACGCGCTCAACGAGTCGGGCCGCGGCGACCGGGCGGATCGGCGACGAACTCCTCCATCAGGGCGAAGATCTCGATGAGCCCACCTTCGGCCAGCGCGAGCAGCTCGTCCAGCTCCGCCCGCGTGAACGCCATGCCCTCAGCGGTTCCTTGCACCTCGACGTAGCGCGCCTCGGACGTCATCACGACGTTCATGTCGACCTCGGCCTTGGAGTCCTCGGCGTACGGCAGGTCGAGCACCGGGGTGCCGTCGAGGATGCCCACGCTGATGGCGCCGCAGTGGGCCGTGAGCGGATGGGCCTTCAGCCCACCCTCCTGGACCACTCGGGCGAGAGCATCGTGCAGGGCCAAGTAGCCGCCACAGATCGACGCGGTCCTCGTGCCACCGTCAGCTTGGAGGACGTCGCAGTCGACCACGATCTGGCGCTCGCCGAGCGCCCGGACGTCGGTGACCGCCCGGAGCGACCGGCCGATCAGGCGCTGGATCTCCACGGTGCGCCCGCTCTGCTTTCCGCGGGCCGCCTCCCGATCGACGCGCTCGGGCGACGAGCCGGGCAGCATCGAGTACTCCGCCGTGACCCAGCCCTTGCCCGAACCGCGCATCCAGCGAGGCACGTCGTCGTCGACCGACGCGGTGCACAGCACCCTCGTCTTGCCGAAGGTCACGAGCACGGAACCCGCGGCCATCTCGGTGAAATCGCGCTCGAAGGTGATGGGGCGCAGCTCGTCGGGAGCGCGCCCGTCGGGGCGGGGCATGGTTCAGTCCTTCGGGTTGGTTGGGGGGTCGGGCTGAGGGTCGAGCATGCTGGTCGGCTCGTCGAACTGGAGCTGCCCGGCCCGGGACAGCTCGGGGCCGAGCAGCCGACGGCCGAGTGCCTCGAACCAGGCGACATCGCCAGACGAGTAGAAGCGGTGACGGGCAACGGCGGAGGACGTAGGCCGGCGCAGACCCAGCTCGTCGAGCAGGCGCCGCACCTCGAAGGCGGTCTCGTCAGCCGAGCTGACCAGGGTGACGTCGCGGCCCATCACCTCGGAGATCACGCGCGCCAGGTACGGGTAGTGGGTGCAGCCGAGCAGCAAGGCGTCGATGTCGGCGGCCTTGATGGGTGCCAGCAGCCGCTCCGCCAGGATCGTCACTTGATCGCCGGACGTCTCGCCGCGTTCCACGAACTCGACGAAGCCAGGGCAGGCGGCCGCGTGGAGCGTCACCTCGGCACCGGTCGCCGCGACCGCTCGCTGGTAGGCACCTGACGAGATCGTCCCGACGGTGCCGATCACCCCGACGCGGCCCGTGGCCGTCGCTTGCACGAGCGCACGCACCCCGGGTTCGATCACCTCCACGACGGGCACCGGCAGCTCTGCTGCCAGGTCGTCGAGGGCCGCGGCCGAGGCCGTGTTGCAGGCCACGACGACGACCTTCACGTCGTGCTCCTTCACCAGGTGCCAGGCGAGCTGGCGGGTGAAGCGTCGAACCTCGAGCTGCTGCCTCGGGCCGTACGGGTAGCGCGCCGTGTCCCCGAGGTACACGACGTCTTCGGCAGGCAGGAGGTCGAACAGGGCCCGTGCGACGGTGAGGCCGCCGAAGCCCGAGTCGAACATCCCGATGGGGCGATCGGCCACGCCGGCAGGCTACGGGATGCGGTGCCACCGGAACCGGACGCAGGCCGGGCGGGACACCTCGATCGCTGCCGCCGTGGTCGCCTCTCGGGCGAACCTCAGAAGTAGATGATCTTCGACGCGGCGGCTTCGGCCGTGTCGAGATCGTCGGTGTAGGCGCCGGTCGACAGGTACTTCCAGCCGCCGTCGCAGACGATGAACACGATGACGCCCTCGTCGATCTCGGCGGCGACCTTCGCCGCGCCGGCCATGCCCGCGCCGGAGGAGATGCCGGCGAAGATCCCTGCCTCGCGCACGAGGCGGCGCGTCCACTCCAACGATTCCCGCGGCCGCACCACCCGCTTGCGGTCGAGGACGTCGAACCCGTCCCAGTTCTCGAACACGGGCGGGATGTACCCCTCGTCGAGGTTGCGCAGGCCTTCGACCAGCTCGCCCAGCGGTGGCTCGACGGCGATGACCTTGATGCCCGGGTTCTGCTCCTTCAGGTAGCGCCCGACACCCATCAGGGTGCCGCTCGTGCCCAAGCCGGCCACGAAGTGGGTGATCTCGGGGCAGTCCCGCCAGATCTCCGGACCGGTTCCTTCGTAGTGGGCGGTCGGGTTGGCGTCGTTGGCGTACTGGTAGAGGAAGCACCACTCGGGGTTGGCCTCGGCCAGGGCGATCGCCCGCCGCACCGCCCCGTTCGAGCCTTCCGGCCCGGGCGTGAGGATCACCTCGGCACCGAAGACCTCGAGCATCTGGCGCCGCTCGACCGACACGCTCTCGGGAAGCAGGATCTTGATGGGATAGCCCTTGAGCTGGGCGATGGCCGCCAGTGCGATGCCCGTGTTGCCGGACGACGGCTCCACGATCGTCTGGCCGGGGAGGAGCCGTTCCTCCTTCTCGGCTGTCTCGATCATCGCCTTCGCGATGCGATCCTTCACCGAGCCGAACGGGTTCTGGCTCTCCATCTTGGCGAGGATGCGGACGTCCGGGTTCGGGCTCAGGACGGAGACGTCCACGAGCGGCGTGTTGCCGATCATGTCGAGCACGTTCTCGTAGATGGGCATGGGCACCAACCTCTCGCAACCCTGCAGTCGATGAAACCGATCGGGTCAGTCAGGATTCTACGCATGGCAACCCGGCGAGCAGCCGTTCGGATTCCCGAATTGCCCTCCGAGTGCCCGTTTCATCCGTCCGCTGCACGTGAGTCGGCCCACGTTCCGCTCAGCGAGACCTCAGCCGACCGAAGTGATCCCAGGACCTACTGGCGCAGCAGCTCGACCGGCTCCTCGGAGATCGCACTATCCACGATCTGGTACGAGCGCAGCACCGGCACCTCGTGGCGGAGGCTCACGATCACGTAGTGCCAGCCCGGGTCGGGCGCCTGCGCCACGTCGGTGGGGCTCGGATAGGCCTCGGTGTGGGTGTGGCTGTGCATCACGCCGATGATCTCGAGCCCACGCGCGTCGGCATCCCGGTCCGCCCGGAGGTGATCTCCGGGGTCGACCGTGTACACGCGGGCGGACTCGGCGATGTTGCGGCACGGGTAGAAGACGCTGACCTTGCCGAGGGCCGGGTCACCCCCTAGCAGCCCGCAGGCCTCGAGCGGTAGCCCGTCGTAGGCGTGCGCCGGCATGGCGCGGTAGGCGGGCTCGGTGAGTCGCAGCATGGCGACCGGGGAGCCTAGAGGCCCCCGCGGTAGCCTCGACTTTCCCTATGGCTCCTCCCGGCACCAAGGTCGTGGCCAGCAAC
>CAZTVJ010000322.1:0-6236 GCA_964616935.1 uncultured Acidimicrobiales bacterium
CTGCCGCGGGCGCTGATGGCGCCCCCCGGCGTGCCCGAGTTCGCGACGAGGAGCCGGGTCGTCTCCGCCGGTCCGTGTCTCGTCGAGGGACGCGCCTGGTCCGGCTCGGGCGCGATCGCTTCGGTCGAGATCTCGACGGCCGGCGGCTCGACGTGGAGCGCTGCCGAAGTCGAGCACGATCTCGGCGGCCCCGCGGCCTGGTGCCGCTGGACGTTCGCCTGGAGTGCCGAGCCCGGCGAGTACGAGCTCTGCTGTCGCGCCGGCGACGAGGCGGGAAACGAGCAGCCGCTCGAGCCGGTCTGGAACGCCGGCGGCTACGCGAACAACGCAGTCCAGCGAGTACCGGTCCACGTGGCCTAGGGACGGGGTCCACTCCCCGCGCCTGGGTCGATGTTGTGGTTGAGGCGGAAGAGGTTGTCGGGGTCGTGCTGGCGCTTGATCTCGATGAGGCGTTCGAGGTTCGGCCCGTAGGCGTTGACCATCCGGTCGCTCTCGTCGTCGGCGAGGTAGTTGACGTAGGACTTGGGGGCCATGTACGGCCGGAGCGCCGCGTAGGTCTCCTTGACCCATGCCACGTTGGCCTCGGTCTCGGCTGGGTCCTGCCACTGGCCGATCAGCACGAGGTTGTAGCCCGGGTCGCGGTGCGGGTAGGCGGTAGCGGTCGGGGCGATGCGGCAGACCTCCCCATGGAAGTGCTCGACCATCATGGCGCTCATGATCGAGGGCGCCGCCTCGAACGCGGCGATCATCGTGCGCACGGCAGCGTCCGAGAGCTCGGTGAAGAACGCCGACCTCCAGTAGTTCAGCGCCCCCTTCGGGAAGCCGTCGTCCAGCAGGGTGTTGACGACCGGGTAGGGCATCGGCTGCACGAGGTCCATGGCGGGGGGCCCGAACTCGCGGAGCGGCCGTAGATCAGCCTCGGCTTGGGCCAAGTCGCCCGAGTGGCACAGCGGGAGGCCGCACAGCTTCATGCCGCTGCCGTCAGGTGCGTGCACGAGCCCGCAGAAGATCGTCGCGTCGTCGGGCAGCTCCTTGGTGACCTGGCGGTACATGTCGAACACCTCGGGAGCGGCCGCGAGCGGATGGGCGAGCAAGCCGCCGAGGATGATGTCGAGCGGATGGGTCTCGAACTCGAACGAGGCAGCGACGCCGAAGTTGCCACCGCCGCCGCGCAACGCCCAGAACAGGTCGGCTTCGTTGTCGGCGTTGACGATGCGGACCTGACCATCGGCGGTCACCACCTCGACCTGGGTGACGTTGTCGATGGAAAGGCCGTGCTTGCCCATCAGCCAGCCCAGCCCTCCGCCCAGCGTCAATCCCGCTACGCCGGTGGTGGAGATGACACCGCCGGTCGTCGCCTGCCCGTAGGCGTTGGTCGCCCGGTTGTACTCGTTCCAGGTAGCGCCGCCCTGGGCGCGTGCCCTGCGACGGGAAGGATCCACGTCGACACCGCGCATCAGCGACAGATCGATCATCAGCCCGCCCTCGGTGACAGCGCGGCCCGCGACGTTGTGACCACCCCCGCGCACCGAGATCTCCAAACCGCTGTCGCGCCCGAAGTTCACGGCGTCACGAACATCGGCCACGTTGAGACACCGCGCGATCAACCCGGGGCGCTTGTCGACGAGACCGTTGTGCACTGCTCGCACCTCGTCGTAGGCCGCATCTTCGGGACCCATCAGTGGCCCGTTGAACGCGGCCGCCAACTCGTCAGGAACGGTCACTGTCATGGCCCGCATCCCTCCCTCCGCACGACACCCGGATCGGGCGAAGCATAGGGGTCGAGGCGGCCGCCCGTGGTTCCGGCTCGAGCCGACGTTCGTCCAGGTGACGAGGCCGTCGAGGTCGGGCGCGCGTATGTTCGATCTGCTGCTCCACGATGGCTAGGCTGATCCCAGGACAGGTCCGGAGGGCACGTGAAGGAACGACGCAGGACGACGACCTCCAACTTCGGCGTGAGCGCTCGGGAGAGCCACGACTCCACGCCGTTCTACGACCGCTTCCGGGCTCCCGAGCTGTCCGACGATCAGGACGTTCCGCCTCCACATCCCGTCGAGGAGCCGTTCGTCCACGGCGATGCGCGGCACATGGATCGCGTCGCCGACGGCTCGGTCGCGCTGGTGGTCACCTCACCGCCCTACTTCGCGGGTAAGCAGTACGAGGAGGAGCTCGAGCGCGAGGGTGTGCCGGCCTCGTACCTCGAATACCTCGAGATGCTCACCGACGTGTTCGCCGAGTGCGTCCGCAAGCTCGAGCCCGGCGGGCGCATCGCAGTGAACGTCGCCAACCTCGGCCGCAAGCCGTACCGCAGCTTGTCCGCCGACGTCATCCGCATCCTCGAGCATGACCTCGGGCTCCTGCTCCGGGGCGAGCTCATCTGGCAGAAGGGAGAGGGGGCCAGCGGCTCCTGTGCCTGGGGCTCGTTCCGCAGTGCCGCGAACCCGGTGCTTCGCGACATCAGCGAGCGCGTGATCGTCGCGAGCAAGGGCCGCTTCGATCGGGCTCGCTCCGTGAAGCTGCGCGCCGCCGAAGGCCTGCCGCACGAGAGCACGCTCATGACCGAGGACTTCATGGCCCTGACCTTGGACATCTGGTCGATCCCCCCGGAGAGCGCGCGACGAGTCGGCCATCCCGCCCCGTTCCCGGTCGAGCTGCCCGAGCAGCTCATCCGCCTCTACACCTTCACCGACGATCTCGTCCTCGACCCCTTCATGGGCAGCGGATCAGCACTCGTCGCGGCCGCCCACCTCGGTCGCCGCTACATCGGCTACGACCTCGACGAGACGTACGTCGAGACGGCGCGACGGCGAGTGGAGGAGGCCCTCCGGCCGAGCGATGACCTGGCTGACTCCGGCGAGCGCCGAGCCACAGGGCCGGGTACGACCGCGTCGAACCTCGCGGAAGAGCTCCTCCAGGAAGCCGGCTTCACGATCGGTCAACGCAACCGGCGCATTCGCAAGACCGCCGTCACCGTCGACCTTGTTGCGACCGACGCCCAAGGGGCAACGTGGTTCTTCGACGTCGCCGGTGCCTTCACGAGTCACCGAGGCGGCCTGCTGCGAATGGACAACGTGTGGAGATCGCTGGGGCGGGCTTGCGCGCTCATGGGGGCACGCGGCGAGGTGCCGTTCGTCCTGCTCACCAGCCATCTCCCGAGGCAGCCGAGCGAGGGTGATGTCGCACTGCGGGCCGCCGGGCCGGACGCCTTCTTCGATGCCATCGAGATGCTGTCGGAGGACAGCCGGGAACGGCTCGCGCGCTACGCCAAGGGCGGCTTCACCGACGACCCGCAGCCCGGCTTCTGGACGACCCACGACCTGGCCCGCCGGCGGCAACGGTCGATCTTCGCTTGACATGTACCGATATCGGCATTCCTATGACCGGCTCGAGCAGCTGCTCGGCACCCTCGCCGCAACGGCGCCCGCACGCGGAGGCATGGCGAGATGAGTGACGTCGCCGAGCGCTTCCAGCACGTTGCGGGACGGTTCACCGCCACCGCGCAGGCCGTTCCCGACGACGGGTGGGACCGCCCTTCGCCCTGCGCGGGGTGGGCCGCCCGGGACATCGTCCGTCACCTCGTGGCGTGGGTACCGCCCATCCTCGGCCAAGGCGCAGGGGTGGACCTGTCGCCGGGCCCGTCGGTCGATGACGACCCCGTGGGCGCCTGGATGGCGCTCGACGGCGGCCTCCAAGCGGTGCTCGGCGATCCGCAGGTGTCGTCGCGCCAGTTCACCAACGAGCACACCGGAACTCATCCCCTCGACGAGGCGATCGCCATGTTCGTCCTCGGCGACGTCCTGATCCACACGTGGGATCTGGCTCGCGCCACCGGCCTCGACGAGACCCTCGACGCCGACGAGGTGCACCGGATGCTCCTCGGTGTCGAGCCGCTCGGCGACGTGCTCAGCCAGAGCGGCCACTACGACCCGCCGGTGTCCGTGCCCGCCGGTGCCGACGAGCAGACCCGGTTGCTCGCGTTCACCGGTCGCCGCCCTTAGCGGCGCGGGAGCGGCGTCAGTCAGAGCACCCCCGCGTACGCGGAGAGGCAGGGCTGGCCGCCGAGGTGGGCGTACAGCACCGTCGACCCAGGAGGGATCTCGCCCGAACGGATCATGCCGATGAGGCCGGCCATCGACTTCCCCTCGTACACCGGGTCGGTGAGCATGCCCTCGAGGCGCGCGCAGGTCCTGATCGCATCGATGGTCTGCTCGTCCGGGATGCCGTAGATGCCCGCGGCGTACCCGTCGACGATCGTGATCTCGTCCGGCCGGAGGTCCCGGTCCAGGCCGATCTTCTTCGCAGTGTCCCGGGCGATGCGGGTGACCTGGTCGACGGTCTTGTCGAGCGTGGCGGAGGCGTCGATGCCGATCACGTGCCGGTCGGGCCGGTCCTCGATGGCGAACCCGGCGATCATGCCGGCCTGCGTGGAACCGGTGACCGTGCACACGACGATGTGGTCGAAGAAGATGTCGTGCTCGCGCTCCTGCACGGCGACCTCTCGTGCCCAGTTGGCGAACCCGAGCCCGCCCAACGGGTGATCGGAGGCGCCGGCGGGGATGGCGTAGGGCTTGCCGCCGGCCTCGATCACCGAGTCCAGTGCTCGCTGCCAGCTGCTGCGAACGCCGATGTCGAAACCGGCCGGGTCGAGGCGCACGTCGCCACCCATGATCCGTGACAGCTGGATGTTGCCGACGCGGTCGTACACGACGTCGGGCCACGCCACCCAGGCTTCCTGCACGGTCACCGCCTTGAGTCCCAGGTAGGCGGCCACGCCGGTGACCTGGCGGGTGTGGTTCGACTGGACACCACCGATGGACACGAGCGTGTCGCAACCCTGGGCGAGCGCCTCCGGGACGAGGTACTCGAGCTTGCGCGTCTTGTTCCCGCCGAAGGCGATGCCGGAGTTGCAGTCCTCCCGCTTGGCCCAGATCTCCACGTTGCCACCGAGGTGGGCGCTGAGGCGCTTCAACGGGTGGATGGGGGAGGGGCCGAAGGTGAGCGGGTACCGCTCGAAGTCATCGAGGCTCGCCATGCTGGGGCTCCTTCGTGGGTCCGTCGGCCGACCAGCTCATCATGGCTCGACGCCGTCGTGGTCGGCGCGCTCGGGCCTCGACTGGACCTTCGTGGTGGTCGGGACCGGCGTCGATCCGGTGACCTCGCGCTTTTCAGATGTCCACAACCGTGATGGCCGGTACGGTCCCATGTCGGCCCGTCCGCATAAGCCCTGGTCAGGCGCACCGGGCGGCAAACGGCGACATTCGGCGACAGGCCCCGCACGCGGGACGCTCGCGGGATCCTCGCGGGATCGAGCCGCTCGTCACCCTGCGCCAGGCGGTCACTCTTCGTGGCCACGCTGGATCGTGATGCGCCTCACCGTCGGAGGCGCGTGCCACCTTGATCGGTACAGACTGCCCGTTATGCCCGCTCGGTGCGAAGGCCCTCGCTACGCGGGGGCGGTGTCGCGCCCGGGGGTTTAGGGGTGTGCGAAGCGGGGTACCTGGGAACGAGCCTTGCGCTCGCACCCTCCCTAGGGGTCGCGCAGGTGGCCACCGCCCGCCAGGTGGCCCGACGGAGCCCCTTCCCCCCAGGAGGGGCTCCGTCCGCGTGGCCAAGCACCGCGAGAGTGCGTCATAACGGGCAGAGTGTGCGGGTGACGGCTCCCAGTGGTGAAGGATCATCCGTCACGTTGACAGACGATGTGATCGAGCTCCGACCTTGGGGCCCCTACGATGCGAGCTCGTCGTCGACTTCGACGTAGAGGCGCTCAAAGATTGCCTGGTTGATCATTCGACGTCCCTGATCGTCGCTGCGCGTGTAGAGGTGTTCCGCATCGGCCAGGAGTCCGTGGGTGAGTTGAAGTAGCTCGGCTCCGACGGTGAGCTGGTCGCCCGTCGCCCCATGAACCCAACGAGGTTCGCAGTCGGTGTTGCCTTCATGACCGCGCTGTCGGCGGTCAGTGATCGAGTGCTCGGCAACTACGGGTGGCCGGCATCACCGACGTGATCGACACCGACGACCTGTACCTGGCCGACGGACGACGTGCCGTTCGGTGCCTACCTCCTTCGCTGGCCGGCTCAGGCGAATGCACCACCCGGCGCGATGTCGATCGTGGCGTGATGGATTCCGTCGCGGTCGAGGATGGCGAGGTAGGGGTCGGGGTCGAAGGATTCTGCCGACATGACGCCGCTGCCGCTCCAGAGGCCTGTGGCGATCAGTTCCATTGCGACGACGGGGTT
>CAZTVJ010000323.1:0-2254 GCA_964616935.1 uncultured Acidimicrobiales bacterium
GGCGCCCGGACGATCGTGGGGCTGGGCGGTGCAGCTCTACGCCACCCGGTCGGCGGCCAGCTGGGGCATCGGCGACCTTGGCGACCTTCGAGATCTGGCGCAGTGGTCAAGTGGCCTCGGCGCTCGCGTGGCCATGATCAACCCACTCCACGCACCGCCGCCCAGCCCCTACCACGACCCGAGCCCCTACTTCGCGACGAGTCGCATCTACCGCAACGTCCTCTACCTGCGGATCGAGGACATCTCGGGCGCGAGCGAGCTGGAGGACATCGCCCGGCTGGCCGGGCTCGGTCGAGCGCTGAACGAAGGCGTCACCATCGACCGGCCCGCGGCGTACCGGCTGAAGATGACTGCGCTGCAGCAGCTGTTCGACCGCTTCCCGGCGCGCGACCTGGACGAGGGCGCCTTCGCCACGTGGCGTCAGCGAGAAGGCCTTCCCCTGCTCCAGTACGCGACGTACTGCGCCTTGGCCGAGCAGTTCGGCATCGACTTCACGACGTGGCCGGGGCCCTACCGCCACCCGGGCTCACCCGACGTCCGCCGCTTCGCCAAGGACAATGGCCCGAGGGTCCGGTTCCACGAGTGGTGCCAATGGCAGATCTTCAGCCAGCTGGCGGCGGCCGGCTCGGCGGGACTCGGCCTCATCAGCGACGTGGCCGTCGGGTTCGATCCGCGTGGCGCGGACGGTTGGGCCTACCAGGACCTCGTCGCGCCGGGGTGCCGGGTGGGCGCACCGCCGGATGCCTTCAACACCCAAGGCCAGGACTGGGGCCTGCCCCCCTTCGTGCCGTGGAAGCTGCGGGCGGCCCGCTACGAGCCACTGATCCGCACCCTTCGGTCCGCGTTCGACCACTGCGCGGGCATCCGCATCGACCACGTGATGGGGCTGTTCCGCCTCTACTGGATCCCGCCGGCCGGTGGGCCTCGCGATGGGGCCTACGTGCGCTACCCGGCGGACGAGGTGCTCGACCTCGTCGCCCTCGAGGCGCATCGGGCCGGCGCGTTCGTCGTCGGCGAGGATCTCGGCACGGTCGAGGACGACGCGCGGGCCGAGCTGGACGAGCGCGGCATCCTGTCCTATCGGTTGCTCTGGTTCGAGGACGGCCCGACGACCGAGTACCCCGAGCGAGCCCTGGCCGCCGTCACGACCCATGACCTGCCCACCATCGCTGGCGCGTGGACCGACGCCGACCTCGACGAGCTCGAAGGTCTCGGCCTGGCCGGCGACGGGTCGGGCGACGCCCACTTCAAGCGTCGACTCCGACAGACGATCGCGGCCGATCCCGAGACGCCCCTGGACGACGTCATCGTCGCGACGTACCACGCGCTGGCCCAGGCACCTTCGCTGCTCCGCCTCGCCACGCTGGAGGACGCGCTCGCCGTGCCGCTGCGCCCGAACGTGCCCGGCACCGTGGACGAGCGTCCGAACTGGCGGCTGGCTCTGCCCAAGCCGCTGGAGCTCATCGAACACGCACCCCTCGTCCGGCGGGTGGCGGCGGCGATGGAGGCCGGCGCCACCCGACCCGAGCCGCCGCCGGCTGAAGGCGCCGCCGCGCCCGGAGGGTAGGTTCCGCTCGTGCTGATCGAAGGCCTCCCACTGTGGCTCGCCCAGACCAATGCATGGCTCGTCGCGCCGAGCGGGGCGGGTGGCGAGGCCGTCCTCATCGACGCCCCGCCGGATCCCGCCAAGATCATCGAACGCCTCGAGCACCACGGCCTGCGACTCGTCGCGCTGTTCAACACGCACGGCCACATCGACCACATCGGCGGCGTCGGCACCCTCGTCCACGGACTGGAAGGCGGGGCCGAGATCGACGTGCGGATCCACGACGACGACAAGCACATGCTCCTCGACCCCCTTGGCACGAGCGGCATGTTCGGTGCGTACCTCGAGGGGCTCGACCTGCGCCCACCCGAGCTGATCCACGGTCTCGACGACGGTGAGCGGCTGCGAGGCGCGGGCATGACCTTCACCGCCATCCACACCCCCGGTCACACCCGAGGCTCGGTCTGCTTCTCGCTGGAGGTCGACGGGGAACCACCCATCCTGTTCTCGGGCGACCACCTGTTCGCCGGCTCGATCGGCCGCACCGACCTCCCGGGTGGGTCGTTCGACGCCCTCATGGGCTCGATGGCCGACAAGATCCTCCCGATGGCCGACGAGACCGTGGTGCTTCCCGGCCATGGCGGCACGACCACGGTGGGCCAGGAGCGGCGCACGAACCCGTTCCTCCTTGAGCTGCAGCAGCGCCGA
>CAZTVJ010000324.1:0-10234 GCA_964616935.1 uncultured Acidimicrobiales bacterium
GGCGTGCGCAAGGTCGACGTCCTGGTCAAGGGGCCCGGATCGGGCCGGGAGACCGCCATCCGCTCGATCATGAGCACCGGCATCGAGGTGTCGGGCATCAAGGACGTCACGCCGGTGCCCCACAACGGGTGCCGTCAGCCGAAGCGTCGGAGGGTCTGATGGCGCGCTACACCGGTCCCGTCTGTCGGCTCTGCCGCCGGGAGCGCATGAAGCTCTACCTCAAGGGCACCAAGTGCGACACCATGAAGTGCCCGGTCGAGCGCCGGCCGTACCCGCCCGGCGACCACGGTCGTAGCCGCCGGTCCACCGGGTCGGAGTACCTCAACCAGCTGCGCGAGAAGCAGAAGGCTCGCCGCATCTACGGGCTCATGGAGAAGCAGTTCCGCAACCTCTACGCCCAGGCCTCGCGCCAGTCGGGCGTCACCGGCGAGAACCTGCTCCGCTTGCTCGAGACCCGCCTCGACAACGCCGCGTTCCGCGCCGGCTGGGGCTCGAGTCGTTCGCAGGCCCGCCAGCTCGTGCGCCACGGCCACGTCCAGGTGAACGCCAAGCGCGTCACCATCCCGAGCTACCAGGTTCGCAAGGGTGACGTCATCACGCTCAGCGACAAGGCCCAGTCGATGATCGTGGTGCGCAACAACCTCGACACGCTCGACCGCCAGATGCCGGCGTGGCTGGAGGGTGCCGAGAACGGCAACCAGGTCACCGTCCGAGAGCTGCCGCTGCGCGCCCACATCGACGTGCCGGTGCGCGAGCAGCTCATCGTCGAGCTCTACTCCAAGTAAGCCCCCCACCCGCTGTACGAGGGACAAGACCATGCTGCTGAAGATCCAGCGACCCACCGTCGATCCGCTCGGCGACGAGGACGGCAACCGGCAGACGTTCGCCGTCGGCCCGCTCGAGCCGGGCTTCGGCTACACGATCGGGAACTCGCTGCGGCGCACCCTGCTGTCGTCCATCCCGGGGGCGGCCATCACCATGGTGCGCTTCGACGACGCGCTCCACGAGTTCGACACGATCGGCGGCGTCACGGAAGACGTCACCGACATCATCTTGAACCTGAAGGACGTGGTGGTCACGTCCGTGTCGGAGGACCCCGTCATCGTGCGGCTCGACGCCCGGGGCCCGGCCGACGTGCTCGCCGGCGACATCAAGGTGCCGAGCGAGATCGAGATCCTCAACACCGACCTCCACCTCGCCACGCTGAACAGCAAGGGTCGCCTCGCCATCGATCTCACCGTCGAGCGCGGCCGCGGGTACCTCTCGGCCGACCGCGAGACGCAGGCCAAGACGATCGGGCTCATCCCGGTCGACGCCATCTTCAGCCCGGTGCGGCGCGTGACGTTCAACGTCGAGCCCACCCGGGTCGAGCAGTCCACCGAGTACGACCGGCTCGTCCTCGACATCGAGACCGACGGCTCGATCTCGCCGCAGGAGGCGCTCGCCTCGGCCGGCGCGACGCTCCGGGAGCTGGTCGACCTGGTGGCCAACCTCAGCGACGACCCGCAGGGACTCGAGCTCGGCGAGGCGCCCGGCGTCGCCGCTGGCTCGCCCGACCTCGAGCTGCCCATCGAGGACCTCGATCTCTCCGAGCGGCCCCGCAACTGCCTGAAGCGTGCCCAGATCAACACCATCGGCGAGCTGCTGATCAAGACCGAGGACGATCTCCTCAACATCACCAACTTCGGGCAGAAGTCGCTCGACGAGGTGAAGCAGAAGCTCGACGAGCGCGGCCTGTCGCTCCGCGGCTGAGGAAGAAGGACCACCGACCATGCCCGCAACCCCTCGCCGCTCCCGCGCCTTCGGCGGCGATGCCGCCCACCAGCGGCTCATGATGGCCAACCTGGCGGCGTCGCTGTTCGCCGCCGAGGCCATCGTCACGACCGAGGCCAAGGCCAAGGCCCTGCGCCCCATCGCCGAGAAGCTCATCACCAAGGCCAAGAAGGGCGGCTTGCACCGCGTCCGTGACATCCAGGCGTACCTGGGTGACAAGGAGATGACGTTCAAGCTCGTCAACGAGGTCGCGCCGCGCTACACCGAGCGCCCCGGCGGTTACACGCGCATCCTGAAGCTGGGGCCGCGTCACGGTGACAACGCACCCATGGCGAGGATCGAGCTCGTCTAGGCATCCCATGGGCAGCGCTGCGGCACCGGTGCAGCGCGTCCGATTGCTGGTGGCGTACGACGGGGCGCCGTTTCGTGGGTTCGCGGAGAGCGTCGGCGTGGCGTCCGTCGCAGGAACCCTGCGGGCTGCCATCGAACGGGTGTTGCGCTGCGAGGTGACGCTCACCGGCGCCGGTCGCACCGATGCCGGTGTGCACGCGTGGGGGCAAGTCGTCACCTTCGACGCGCCGACAGACGGTCTGGACCTCGCGCGGCTGCAGCGCAGCATCAACCGTCTGTGCGCGCCGAGCATCGTCGTCCGGGCGGCCGAGCCGGCCGCTGCAGCCTTCGACGCTCGGTTCTCCGCCCAGTGGCGCCACTACCGGTACACCGTCCTCAACCGCCCGCAGCCCGATCCGTTCCTCTCGTCGACCTCGTGGCACGTCGAGGAGCCGTTGGACCTGCATCGGCTGGCGCTGGCCTGCGATCCGTTGATCGGCGAGCACGACTTCAGCTCGTTCTGCCGCCGGCCGAGGCTGGCCCTGGGCAAACCGCCAGCCAGCCTCGTCCGCCGGGTCGTCTCCGCTGGGTGGCACGACGGCGGCGACGGCGTGCTCCGGTTCGAGATCCGGGCCAACGCCTTCTGCCACCAGATGGTGCGCTCGATCACGGGCCTGCTCGTCGAGATCGGCCGCGGCCGCCGCCACGCCGGTGAGGTGCTGGGCATCCTGCACGCAGGCGATCGCGCTCTGGCGGGCCCGATGGCACCGCCGCATGGCCTCTGCCTCTGGGAGGTCGGCTACTGAGGCCATGGCCTCGCTCGACGTCCGCTTCGCTCCCGCCTCGCTCGGCTGCGCCTCGTCGCTGGTGTTTCCCTCGGCGCCAACCTCAGGGTTGGACTCAGCGATCCGGCGGGGTCGCGGCTTGCCGGTTCCGGGTGGCGGCCCTATCCTTACCCGGTTGCCGTGACAGCGCCGCCCGTCGGCGCGCGGCCCGTGAAGAGGACGAGATGCGTACGTACTCCCCGAAAGCCAGTGAGATCCAGCGCGCCTGGCACGTCATCGATGCCGAGGGCATGGTGCTCGGCCGGCTGTGCACCGAGGCAGCACGGCTGCTGCGTGGCAAGCACAAGCCCATGTTCGCGCCGCACATGGACACGGGCGACCACGTCGTCGTCGTGAACGCGTCGAAGGTCGTGCTCACGTCGGGCAAGGCCGAGGGCAAGCAGCGGTACCGCCACTCCGGCTATCCCGGTGGCATCAAGAGCGAGTCCTATGCCGACTTCTTGGCTCGCCGCCCCGAGGAGGCTGTTCGCCAGTCGATCAGGGGCATGCTGCCCAAGGGTCCCCTCGGCCGCCAGATGTTGAAGAAGTTGAAGGTGTACGCCGGCCCCGAGCATCCCCACAGCGCGCAGCAACCGCAGCCGCTCGAGCTGGCCCACGCCAAGGCCCGCTGAGGAAGAGACGAGACAACGTGACGAAGCCGCTCATCCAGTCCACCGGTCGGCGCAAGCGGGCCATCGCCCGCGTCCGCCTGCGCCCCGGTACGGGCAACGTGTCGATCAACCGGCGTGAGCTCGACAACTACTTCCCCAACGCCACCCACCGGATGCTGGCCCTGGAGCCGCTGCGGCTGACGAGCACCGACGAGGTGTACGACGTCGACGTCACGCTCGATGGCGGGGGCGTCACCGGCCAGGCGGGGGCGCTGCGCCTCGGCATCGCCCGAGCACTGGTGGAGCTCGACCCGGAGCTTCGTCCGACGTTGAAGCGGGCCGGGCTCCTCACTCGCGACGCTCGCGAGAAGGAGAGCAAGAAGTACGGCCTGAAGAAGGCCCGCAAGGCACCCCAGTACTCGAAGCGCTGATCGTTCGACGCCGCTGATGGCGCTCGAATTCGGCACCGACGGTGTGCGCGGTGTTGCCAACTCGGAGCTCACCCCCGAGCTGACGTTGGCGTTGGGCCGCGCCGCCGCTCGGGTTCTGGGTAGTGAACGGGTCGTCGTCGGCCGTGACACCCGCATCTCGGGACCGCTGCTAGAGGCGGCGCTGTCCGCTGGCTTCTCGGCCGAGGGAGTGGTCGTGGAGATCCTCGGCGTCGTACCGACGCCCGCGGTGGCCCACGTCGCCGCCACCGAGGGCATCGCCGGGGCCATGATCTCCGCCTCGCACAACCCCTACCAGGACAACGGGATCAAGCTCTTCGCGCCGGGAGGCCGCAAGCTGGCCGACGAGGTGGAGGAGCGCATCGAGGCCGAGCTGCGAGCGCTCGTGCCCGGCCGCGCCGGCCCTACCGGCGCCGCGGTCGGGCGGATCCGCCGCCGCCCGCAGGACGTCGAGGAGTACGTCGAGCACCTGGTCGACGCGTTGGAGGGACGCCGACTCGACGGTGCACGGATCGTGCTGGACTGCGCCAACGGCGCCGCGCACCGCCTGGCGACGCAGGTGTTCAACGGGCTCGGGGCCGAGCTGACGGTGCTGCATGCCGACCCGGACGGCACCAACATCAACGAGGCCTGCGGTGCCACCCATCCCGGCCACCTGCAGGAGGTGGTCCGTGCCAGCGGCGCGGAGATGGGGTTGGCCTTCGACGGCGACGCCGATCGCCTGATCGCCGTGGACCACACCGGCGCAGTCGTCGACGGCGACCACATCATCGCCGTCACCGCGCTGGACATGCGGGCCCGAGGCCGCCTGCGTGACGACACCGTCGTCGTGACCGTCATGACCAACCTCGGGTTCCGCCTGGCGATGGAGGCCGCCGGCATCCACGTCGTCGAGACCGCGGTCGGCGATCGCTACGTGCTGGAGGCGTTGGAGGTGGGTGGCTACAGCCTGGGGGGCGAGCAGAGCGGCCATGTCATCTTCCCCGACCTGGCTACGACGGGTGACGGGCTGCTGACCGGCGTGCTGCTGGCCGACGCCGTCCGGCGCTCTGGCCGACCGCTGGCCGAGCTGTCCGGTGCGGCGATGACTCGTCTCCCGCAGGTGCTGGTGAACGTCAGGGTCGCTCGCCGTGACCCCGACATCGCTGCCAACATCGCCGAGGAGATCGAGCGGGCGCAGGCACGCCTCGGCGCGGTGGGCCGGGTGCTCGTGCGCCCGAGCGGCACTGAGGCGCTCATCCGCGTGATGGTGGAGGCGCCCAGCCACGACGAGGCCGATGCCACGGCCCGTGATCTGGTGGCGGCCGTCACTGCCGCGTGTGGTCAACCAGCGTGATGTCCCTCGCGCTGAGCGGCGGTGCCGGGGTGGGCCGCGCGGCCCAGGCCGTGCCGCCGCCACCCGGGTAGCCTCACGCGACTATGTGCGGGATCGTCGCCGTCGTCGGCCACCCCGGTGATCGTCCTACACCTTCGGCCGACGACCTCCTGAGCGGCCTGGACAGGGCCGTCACCACGCTGGCCCAGGGCGGCCCTCCGGCCGCTCGACTGGCCGATGCCGCGCGCGTGCTGGAGGACGTCGATCGCCGGCTTCGAGGGGTGCCCGGCGTGCTGGCCCTGGCGGGCCACCCAGAGCTCGTGGCGGCGATGACGGCTCGCCTCGACGGCCTCGACCTCGTGGTGCAGCAGCTCGAGCGCGGTCTCGAGAGCAACGGAGCCGACGAGGCACCGGACGGCATGGAAGCGCTCAACGCGAAGCTCGTTCGGGTCAAGGACGCCCTGTGGGCACTGCGGCAGGATCGCCTCCGCACGGCGAGGGCCGTTGCCGACCTGGCCGGGCGAGAGGCCACATCAGCGGCCCTCGCCGGCTTTACGGCCGTGCAGGTGGCGCTCTCGGCCTTGGATCGCCTCGAAGTTCGAGGACGGGATTCGGCCGGGCTGCACCTGCTCGTGTGGGGACATGGTCTCGATCTCGACAGCGACGCCGTCCGCCGACTCATGCTGGGGCGCGACGGCGACGCCCTGTTCCCCTCCGGCTCCGTCCGGGTGGCCGACGGGTGCCTCGCCTTCGTCTACAAGGCCGCCAAGGAGATCGGTGAGCTGGGCGACAACACCGCGGCGCTACGCGCCGCGATGCACCATGACGGCCTGCTCCACCTCGCCCTGTCCGGGCCCGACGCCCGGGTGACGGTGCTCGGCCACACGCGCTGGGCCAGCGTCGGCATCATCTCCGAGGCCAACGCCCATCCCGTCAACCACGAAGAGCTGGGCGCGCTGGCCGGCCCGTACGTGGCGGCGGCCCTGAACGGCGACGTCGACAACCACGCGGACCTGAAGGCCAAGCACGGCCTGCGGTTCCCGAGCCCCATCACGACCGATGCCAAGGTCATCCCCGCGCTCGTCTCCCGCCAGGCCGCCGCACAGCGTGATGTCACCGAGGCGTTCCGGCGCACCGTGGCCTCGTTCGATGGCTCGGTGGCCATCGGTGCCGTGGTCGCCAGCCACCCCGATCAGGTTTGGTTGGCCCAGCGGGGCAGCGGACAGGGCCTGTACGTCGGCCTGGCCGACGGGGGCTTCGTCGTGGCCAGCGAGGCCTACGGTCTCGTCGAGGAGACGTCGAGCTACATCCGGATCGACGGCGAGACGCCGTTGCGGGCCGACCAGCCCGGCAGCCGGGGCCAGGTCTTCGTGCTCGACGGTGCCCGTGGTGGCCGCCTCGATGGCATCCGCCGGCTCGCCTACGACGGCACCGACCTGCCCGTGACCAGCGACGACGTCAGGACGGCCGAGGTCACGACGCGTGACATCGATCGTGGCGACTACCCCCACTTCCTGCTGAAGGAGATCTCCGAGGCGCCGGCCAGCTTCCGCAAGACGCTGCGGGGCCGCATCCGCGAGCACGACGGGCTCCTGCGGGCGGAGCTGGGTGATCGCGCGCTCCCGTCGGCCGTCACCGACCGCATCGCCGCGGGCGCCATCTCGCGGGTGGTCGTCATCGGCCAGGGCACTGCTGCCGTCGCTGGGCAGAGCATGGTGACCATCCTGGGTGGGCTGGCCACCGGCTCGTCCCTGCGGGTCGAGGCCACCACGGCGACCGAGCTCTCGGGCTATGGCATGCCGGCGGATCTCAGCGACACCCTCATCGTGGCGGTGAGCCAGAGCGGCACCACCACCGACACGAACCGCACCGTCGACCTGGCCCGGGAGCGGGGTGCCGTCGTCATCGGCATCGTGAACCGGCGCAACAGCGACCTGGCGGACAAGGCGGACGGGGTGCTGTACACCTCCGACGGGCGCGACGTGGAGATGTCGGTCGCCTCGACGAAGGCGTTCTACGCGCAGGTGGCGGCGGGCGCGTTGCTCGCCTGCGCCCTCGCCGAGCTGCTCGGCCTCGGTGACGCGAAGCGCCGCCACGAGCTGCTGACCGAGCTGCGCGCACTACCCGATGCGCTGCAGGAGGTGCTCGCCCGCCGTGAGCAGATCGCGGAGGCGGCCCATCGCTTCGCGCCCCCACGGCGCTACTGGGCGGTCGTGGGCAGCGGTGTGAACAAGGTGGCGGCCGAGGAGGTTCGGATCAAGCTGTCCGAGCTCTGCTACAAGTCGATCGCCTGCGACGTCACGGAGGACAAGAAGCACATCGACCTGTCGTCCGAGCCGCTCATCCTCGTCTGTGGGGCAGGCCTCGAGGGCTCCACCGCCGACGACATCGCGAAGGAGGTGGCGATCTACCGCGCCCACAAAGCCGCGCCGATCGTCATCGCGAGCGACGGCGAGGAGCGCTTCAACGCTGCGCTGCGGGTCATCAGCGTGCCGTCGGTGGCTCCGGACCTCGCGTTCGTGCTGTCGGCCATGGCCGGCCACCTCTTCGGCTACGAGGCGGCGCTGGCCATCGACGCGCTGGCCCGGCCGCTGCGCGAGGCGCGTGAGGCGATCGAGGCGGCCGTGGTCGATGGCGACCAGGGGGACGAGCTGCTCCACCACCTCCACGGCCACATGGCGCCGGTCGTCGAGCGGTTCTGGACCACCCTGCGCACCGGCGCCTATGACGGCAACCTCGAAGCGAGCACGGCCGTGCGGCTGACGTCGCTCCTGCGCTACGCCGCCGGGATGGCACCGCTCGAGGCCTACCAGGCCGAGCTGGGGGTCGTGGGCACGCCCGAGGTCCTGGTGGACGACCTTGTCGCGGCGCTCACCCGCGGCATCGAAGAGCTGACCCGGCCGGTCGACGCCATCAAGCACCAGGCCAAGACGGTCACGGTGGGCATCTCCCGCTCGGACGAGAGCCTCCTCGCCAGCCGGCTCGTGCAGGAGGTGCTGGCGGCCGGTGCCGGTCGGGACCGCCTCAGCTACCGGACGCTCAAGGCGCTCTCCGACCTCGATCCGGCGGTCGAGGCCATCAGTGGCTTCATCCGGTACGCCATCGACGGCGACCCCGAGAGCGGCCATGCCCGCATCTCGATCGTCGATCGGGGAGGGCTCGCCCGAGGTGTCCCGTCGCGCGTCGAGCGCAACCCCGAGCTGCTGGGTACGAAGCGCCGGGTGGCTGCGGACCGAGAGGTCCTGGTGGCCCGCGGGCGCCAGGACGGACGCACGGTGGTGATCGTGCCCGAGGTGAAAGGTGGCCACACCTCGGGCGTCACGCTGCTTCACGTGCAGTTCGCCGATGTGCTCCCTGCCGCGACCGTCAAGGGCGTGCTGCAGGGCTACCGGGGCCGCTACGAGCTGCTGACCGACTGGGTCACGGAGACCGAGACGTCGTTTCGCGACGATCTGCTCGGCGACGTCGCCGTCATCGACCTGCTGACGCTCCCGGTCACCGAGCTGGCCGAGCGCTGGCGATCCTGACGGGTGATCGGCCTCGGGATCGACGCCGTCGACGTCGTGCGGTTCCGGCGCTCGCTCCAACGGACCCCGTCCCTCGCGCCGCGACTGTTCACCGACGGCGAGCGGGCCTACGCCGCGGAGCGTGGCGACCCGACGGAGCGCCTGGCCGTGCGGTTCGCGGCGAAGGAGGCGGTGATGAAAGCGATGGGTGTCGGCCTCGGCGCGTTCGGCTTCCATGACGTCGAGGTGCTTCACGCGTCGTCGGGCCAGCCATCATTGGTTCTGCGCGGGCGAGCACAGGAGCTGGCGGCTGGCCTGGGCGTGCGTCGGTGGCACCTCTCGCTGAGCCACACGGCCATCGAAGCCCACGCGGTGGTCATCGCCGAGTGACCGGGGCGACGGACATGGGCCGATCGGCCCATGTCACGTTCCGTGGTCGAAGGGGTACAACTGCGGTGCAGCCGGAGGCGGAACCGGGTGCTACCGACGGCAGGTCGAGCAACCGTAGGCGGCGGTCTCGCAAACCAGGTGGCGGGTACGGCGAGAGCCCGACCTGCCGTCGGCCCCTCAGGACGGGTGGCCCCTCGGTACCGTACGGGGGTGCACGAGGCCCCTCACCCGTGATCCCGATCGTCACGCCGGACGAGATGCGCGCCATCGACGCCGGAGCGGCTGAGCCACCCGAGGTGCTGATCGATCGGGCCGGAGCCGCCGTCGATCGGATGGCCCGCCGAATGCTCGGCGGCACCTACGGCCGACGCGTCGTGGTGTTGGCCGGCAAGGGCAACAACGGCAACGACGGGCGGGTCGCCGCCGAGCGGTTGGCGCGGGCGGGCATTCGAGTCACCGTGCTCGACGCCGCCGCCGAGGACGTCACGGTGCCGGCGTGCGACCTCGTGATCGACGCGGCGTACGGCACGGGCTTTCGCGGATCGTGGTCGCCACCCGACGTCGCGGGCGCCCCGGTGCTCGCCGTCGACATCCCCAGCGGGGTGGATGGCCTCACCGGGCAGTTGGGCGGCGCGGCCCTGGCGGCCATGCGGACGGTGACCTTCGCCGCGCTCAAGCCGGGCCTGCTGTTCGGCGCCGGCCGGCAGCTGGCGGGCGTGGTCGAGGTGATCGACATCGGGCTGAGCACGCCCACGCTGGCGCACCTGGTCGAGGCCGAGGACGCGGCCGCCTGGCTCCCGCGCCGGGGCGCTGATGCCCACAAGTGGCGCGCCGCCGTTGCGCTCGTCGCCGGCTCGCCGGGGATGCTCGGCGCCGCTCACCTCGCGGCCCGCGCCGCGCAGCGGGCCGGCGCCGGGATGGTTCGCCTGTCCACCCCCGGGGTCCCCTTCGATCCGGTGCAGCCGACCGAGGTCGTCGGCGTGCCGGTGGCCGCCGAGGCGTTCGCAGCGGAGGTGCTCGCCGACCTCGGTCGTCA